>NZ_SJYZ01000010.1:0-138949 GCF_004337555.1 Microbacterium sp. PI-1
TCCCACGCGAGCCGGAGGGGGTGTCGACGACAGGAGGGGGCGTCGACCTTCTCTCGGCATCCCCGCAACGCAAAGGACCCACGATCATGACCACTCCCACCGCTCCCCCGACCACGGGCCCGATCCAGACGACCCAGCTGGGCCCTGCGATCGCGGTCACCGGACCCCTCCGCGAACGCTACGAGGAGATCCTGACGCCCGAGGCGATCGCCTTCCTGACCGAACTGCACCACCGGTTCGCCGCCCGTCGCCATGACAGACTCGCCGACCGGATGCGTCGGCGCTTCGAGATCGGCAACGGACACGACCCGCGCTTCCGAGAGGACACGGCACACATCCGGGAAGACCGCGACTGGCGCGTCGCCGGCGCAGGACCCGGCCTCGAGGACCGGCGCGTCGAGATCACCGGCCCGACCGACCCGAAAATGACGATCAACGCCCTCAACTCCGGCGCACGCGTGTGGCTCGCCGACCAGGAGGATGCCACGAGCCCGACCTGGAAGAACGTGATCGAGGGGCAGCTCTCACTGCGCGACGCCATCCGCGGCGAACTGTCGTTCACCTCCCCGGAAGGCAAGGCGTACCGCGTCACGGCGGAGCGCACCCCCACGATCGTGATGCGCCCGCGCGGATGGCACCTGCCGGAGAAGCACATCGCGTTCACCGACCGTGCGGGTCGTCGTACCTCGGCGTCCGGCTCGCTCGTCGACTTCGGGCTGTACTTCCTGCACAACGCGCAGGCGCTGATCGAGAGCGGTCGCGGACCGTACTTCTACATCGCCAAGCTCGAGTCGAGCGAAGAGGCGAAGCTGTGGGACGACGTCTTCTCCTTCAGCGAGGAGTACATCGGCATCCCGCACGGCACCATCCGCGCGACCGTGCTGATCGAGACGCTGCCTGCCGCATTCGAGATGGACGAGATCCTCTACGAGCTGCGCGACCACTGCGCGGGGCTGAACGCCGGGCGGTGGGACTACATCTTCTCGATCATCAAGAACTACCGGGGTCGCGGGGCGCGGTTCGTGCTCCCCGACCGCAGCGAGGTCACGATGACGGTGCCGTTCATGCGGGCGTACACCGACCTGCTCGTGCAGACCTGCCACAAGCGGGGAGCCTTCGCCATCGGCGGCATGAGCGCGTTCATCCCGAACCGTCGTGACCCCGAGGTGACGGCGCGTGCCATCGAGAAGGTCACCGCCGACAAGAAGCGCGAGGCGGGCGACGGCTTCGACGGCACCTGGGTCGCGCACCCCGACCTGATCCCCACGGCGCAGGCCGAGTTCGACGCCGTCCTGGGCGATCGTCCGAATCAGGTCGACCGTCAGCGCGACGACGTCCACGTGGAGGCGCGTGATCTGCTCGACCTGCACATCGGACGGCCGATCACCGCGCAGGGTGTGCGGGACAACGTCTCGGTCGCCATCCGCTACCTCGAAGCCTGGCTGCGCGGACTGGGCGCCGTGGCGATCGACAACCTGATGGAGGATGCCGCGACCGCGGAGATCAGCCGTTCGCAGGTGTGGCAGTGGATCCACCAGGACCGCACCACCGAGGACGGCACCCCCATCACCGCCGAGTACATCGAGGGACTCATCGCCCAGGTGCTCGCCCAGGCGACGCGCAGCCACGGCGACCGCTTCGACGATGCGGCGGAGATCTTCCGTGAGGTCGCGCTGCGCGAGGAGTTCCCGACCTTCCTCACACTCGGCGCCTACAGCCGGTTCCTGGTCGACGAGGACTGAGCGATAGACGAAGAGCCCTCGGGATCGCGGCGGACACCGCATCCGGGGGCTCTTCCCGATCCCGAGCCGGGCCGACCGGAAAGGCTTGGCCGGGAGCGCGGAACGGCGCCTGCCGCGCGAGCCTGCTCAGCGAGCCTCGCCCGGCTCGGCGTCGAGGCGTTCGCGGATCTCCGCGTCGAGCACGAGATCCGCCGCACCCAACGCCTCCTCCAATTGGGCGAGCGACGATACCCCGACGACCGGGATCACCGGCACCTGTGCACCGAGGAGCCACGCCAGGGCGACCTGGTTCGGTGTCGCGCCGATCTCCCCGGCGACCTCGTGCAGCAGCGCACGGCGAGCGTGACTGGACGGATGATCGACGCCGCCCCACAGCGGCTTGTCGAGACGCGCGATCCCTCCCTGATGCAGCGGTGAGTACACGGTGAGGGCGAGCGGCGGACGCTCGGCGGTGCCGGTGGAGGCCGCGTAGTCGAGCAGCCCGGGCGTGACGAAGTTGTTCCGCCCGAGGCGTGGCGCGGGGTACAGGTAGCTGTACTGCTGCTGCACCACGCCGTAGGGCGCGATGCCGAGTCGCCGCGCTTCCTCTCGCGCCTCCACCACCCTCCAGGTCGGGACGTTGGAGATGCCGGTGATGCCGACGAGGCCCTCCGCCTGAAGCTCGCCGAACGCGCCGACCGTCTCAGCGAGCGGAACCTCGCTGTCGTCCACGTGCCCGTACAGCACGTCGATGTGTTCGATGCCCAGGTGCCGTGCGCTCTCGGGAGCCTGCCGTCGGATGACCTCGGCGGAGAGACCCTCGAAGTTCGTCGGCGGCGTGTTCGAAAGAGGCTTGGACGGATCCTTCTGCGCGGCGCCGAGTTTGGTGGCGATGCGCAGCGCGTCACGGTTGCCGCGGTCACTCATCCAGCGCCCGAGCAGATCCTCGCTGTCGCGACCGGTGCCGTTGCCCCAGAGGCTGTAGTTGTTGGCGGTGTCGATGAACGTGCCGCCCGCCTCGACGAAGCGGTCGAGGATCGCACGCGCGGTGGCCTCATCGGTGCGGGTGCCGAAGTTCATGGCCCCCAGGCACAGGGTCGAGACGTCGAACGAGGTACGGCCGTCGGAGAGGGTGCGGTATTGCATGGAGGTCCTTTCTCGGGGGATGGCTCCACGCTAGAGACGAATCGGCTCGGGGATACACTCCAATCACGATGCAGAACACCAGACCGATTCTCGCGTGGGAGACCCTCCTCGACCTGGGTGCCGAGAGCGGGCCTTCCGTGCGCCTGCCACTACGGGATCGGATGGAGTCAGCCGTACGCCGAGCGATCGACGAGGGGCGACTCTCCCCCGGAGCCGCGGTGCCGCCGAGCCGGGCCCTGGCGGAGACGCTGGGAGTCTCACGGTGGGTGGTGACCGAGGCCTACGGGCAGCTCGTCGCCGAGGGCGTGCTGGAGGCGCGGACTGGGTCCGCGACGAGGGTCGCCGAACGGCCGGTGATGCCGAACGCCGCCCGCCTCCCCGATCGCCCGTGGTCGCGCGACCTCGCACCGAGACCCTCAGAGGCCCCCGCGCCGCCCATCCGCTACGACCTGCGCCCGGGCATCCCCGACCTCCGCGCCACTCCCCGATCACGGTGGGCGGCAGCCGTGCGCGCCGGTCTCGCCGACCTCCCCGATCGCGACCTCATCGCCGCGCATCCCTTCGGATACGCTCCCGCCCGCGCCGCCGTCGCCGCCTACCTCGCCCGATCGCGCCATGCGGACGCCGAACCCGATCGCGTCTCGATCACCCACGGCGCGACCGACGGCATGGACATCCTCACGCGGGAACTGCACGGGCGCGGGCACCGGACGATCCTGGTGGAGGACCCGAGCTGGCCGCGACTGCGCATGATCGCCGAACACAACGGACTGCGTCCGGTACCCGTCCCGGTCGATGACGACGGCGTCGACACCGAGATGCTCGCCGCCCTCGCCGCTCGCACGGGAGCACGTGCCGCGCTCGTGACTCCGGCGCATCAGTTCCCGCTCGGAGCCGCGCTCGCGCCCGCCCGTCGCGAGCAGCTGGTCCGCTGGGCGCGGGACTGCGCGGGACTGGTCATCGAAGACGACTACGACGCCGAGTTCCGCTACGACCGGCGTCCCGTCCCCGCACTGCAGCGACTCGCGCCCGACAGCGTCGTGCTGATCGGTTCGCTGTCGAAATCGGTCTCGCCCGCGCTGGGCCTCGGGTGGATGGTGCTGCCGCCGGGCCTCACCCCCGCGCCGTCCCCGAGTGCGCCGTCACTGATCGATCAGGCCGCCCTCGCGCACTTCCTCACCCAGGGTGACTTCGAGCGACACCTGCGCGCTTCGCGCACACGGTTCCGTCGTCGGAGGCAACGGCTGCTCGACGCGCTCACGGCCGAGCTCCCCGAGCTGCGGGTGTCGGGCATCGCCGCCGGCATGCACCTGGTGCTGACGTTGCCGACCCACGCCCGCGCGTCCGCTGTGGTCGACGCCGGATCCGCCGAGGGGCTCGCCCTCACCCCGCTGCACCGCTACACCGACACGGCCGATCCTCCGGATGCGCTCGTCCTCGGATACGGACACCTCGATGATGCACTCGTCGAGGAGGCGGTGGCTCGCCTGGCGGCGGTCCTGGACTCCCCGCTCGTCCGCTGACGACTCACTCCGCTCAGTGGAACGACGCGGCCACCGAGTTGCGGTGATAGTCGAACACGATGCTGGTGCGGGTGGAGGCGACGCTGCTCTGGGCCGACAGATGCTCGAGCACGAACTCCCGCATCTCCGATGAATCGGCGACCGCGATGTGCAGGAGGAAGTCATCGTCACCGCCGAGGAAGAACACCTGGATGACGGGCGGGAGGACACGCACCCGGTCCGCGAACTCGACGATGCTCTCCCGGCGACCGCTCGGACGCAGGGTCACCCCGATGATCGCCTGGAGCCCGGCCCCCAGCTTCCGCTCGTCGACGCTCGCGTGGAACCCGGTGATCACCCCCCGATCGATCAGCGCGCGCAGCCGCGTGTGCGCGGTCGACGGTGCGACCCCGAGCCGAGCGGCGAGCTCCGCATTCGTCATCCGTCCGTCGGCGGTGAGGAGCTGCACGATCCTCGCGTCGATCGCATCGAGCGCGGGCGCCCGAACGCTGTTCGGCCCCGGGGCGTCAGAAGGCATCTCCATACGAAGCATTATTCAGGATTTCGGGCATCGACGAATCATCTTCACTGATTCTGTTGATCTGGCGATGTTTCTGCGATCCTGGGTCGGTCACCTCATCACACCCCTGGAGGATCAATGAAGATCGGCGTCCCCACCGAGGTCAAGAACAACGAGAACCGCGTCGCCCTCACCCCGGCCGGCGCCGATCGGTTGGTCCACGAAGGCCACCGCGTGCTCGTGCAGACCGGCGCAGGGCTCGGCTCCGGCATCACGGACGAAACCTACCGCGCCGCCGGCGCCGAGATCGTCGCGACCGCCGCCGAGGCCTGGGGCGAAGCCGATCTGCTGATCAAGGTCAAGGAGCCGATCGCCCAGGAGTACGGCTTCCTGCGGCCCGACCTCACGCTCTTCACCTACCTCCACCTCGCCGCCGACCGCGCGCTGACCACCGCGCTCGTGGATGCCGGGACGACGGCCGTCGCCTACGAGACCGTGCAGCTGCCCGACCGCAGCCTGCCGCTGCTCGTGCCGATGAGCGAGATCGCCGGACGACTCTCCGTGGTCATGGGCTCGCACTCACTGCTCCGCTCGCAAGGTGGTCGCGGAATGCTGCTCGGTGGCATCGCCGGCACCCCTCGCGCCAAGACCGTCGTGATCGGAGGCGGCGTCGCCGGTGAGCATGCCGCCGCGAACGCCCTCGGACTCGGCTCGAACGTGACCGTGATCGATGTCTCCCTCCCGCGCCTGCGCGAGCTCGAGCACCGCTACGGCGGCGCGCTGGAGACCCGCGCCTCGAGCCGCTACGACATCGCCGAAGAGCTCAGGACCGCCGACCTCGTGATCGGCTCCGTGCTGATCCCCGGCGCCGCTGCCCCCAAACTCGTCACCGACGACATGGTCGCCGCGATGAAGCCGGGATCCGTGCTCGTCGACATCGCGATCGATCAGGGCGGATGCTTCGAGGGCTCGCGCCCGACCACTCACGACGACCCCACGTTCGCCGTGCACGACTCGATCTACTACTGCGTCGCGAACATGCCCGGCGCGGTTCCCGAGACCGCGACCCGTGCGCTGACCAACGCGACGCTGCCCTACGTCTCGGCGATCGCCGGCAAGGGCTGGGAGCGTGCCGCGTCCGAGGATGCCGCGCTCGCGAAGGGACTGAACGTCCAGAACGGGCACATCACCCTCCCCGCCGTCGCGCAGGCGCACGGCTTCCCGACGGACTGACCTTCCAGACCCGAAAGAACCTCGGATCTTGGCGACATCCCACACCTCGCGCGCCGCATCGACCCGAGTACGCTCGTAGTCGTGACCGAACGCGCTCCTCTCTCCCGCAAGCTGTCCGCCATCGCCGAATCCGCGACCCTCAAGGTCGACGCCAAGGCCAAGGCCCTCAAGGCCGAGGGCAAGGACGTCATCTCCTACGCCGCCGGCGAGCCCGATTTCGCGACGCCGCAGTTCATCGTGGACGCCGCCGCGGAGGCACTCGCCGACCCCGCGAGCTACCGGTACACGCCCGCTCCCGGCCTGCCTGCGCTGCGTGAGGCGATCGCCGCGAAGACCCTGCGCGACTCCGGCCTGGAGGTCTCCCCCAGCCAGGTCATCGTGACGAACGGTGGCAAGCAGTCCGTCTACCAGGCGTTCCAGGCCGTCGTGAACCCTGGCGACGAGGTGCTGCTCCCCGCCCCGTACTGGACCACGTACCCCGAGGCCATCCGTCTCGCCGACGGCACCCCGGTCGAGGTCTTCGCCGGCGCCGACCAGGACTACAAGGTCACGGTCGAGCAGCTCGAGGCCGCGCGCACCGCACGAACCACCGTGCTCGTCTTCGTGTCGCCGTCGAACCCGACCGGATCGGTGTACACCGCGAAAGAGACGCGTGCCATCGGACAGTGGGCGCTCGAGCACGGCATCTGGATCATCAGCGACGAGATCTACCAGAACCTCACCTATGAAGGTGTGAAGGCCACCTCGATCGTCGAGGCGGTGCCCGAGGTCGCCGGTCAGACGATCCTCGTCAACGGGGTCGCGAAGACCTACGCCATGACCGGGTGGAGGGTGGGCTGGATGGTCGGCCCGACCGACGCCATCAAGATCGCCGGGAACCTGCAGTCGCACCTCACCAGCAACGTGAACAACGTCGCGCAGAAGGCTGCCATCGCCGCGCTCAACGGTCCGCAGACCGAGGCCGAGCAGTTCCGCGAGGCCTTCGACCGCCGCCGTCGCCTCATCGTGTCGGAGCTGTCGAAGATCGACGGCCTCGTCGTCCCGAACCCCCTCGGCGCGTTCTACGTCTACCCCGACGTGCAGGGCCTGCTCGGTCGGACCTGGCGCGGCGTCACGCCGACCACCTCGCTCGAGCTCGCCGACCTCATCCTCGACGAGGCCGAGGTCGCGGTCGTACCCGGCGAGGCCTTCGGTCCCTCCGGCTACATCCGCATGTCGTATGCGCTCGGCGACGACCAGCTGCTCGAGGGCGTGCAGCGCCTCCAGCGCCTGTTCGCCTGACGCGGTCCCGCTCCGTCCGGTCCCGCTCCGTCCGTCGAGACCCCCGCTGACCGTCGAGACCCCCTCGCAGCCGCGGTGCTGCGAGGGGGTCTCGACGTGTGGCGGGGGTCTCGGCGGTCAGTCCTCGGGATGGAAGCCGATCAGCCAGCGGATGCCGTAGCGGTCGACGAGCGTGCCGTCGTAGTCACCCCAGGGGCGCTTCTGCAAGGCGTCGAGCACTCGCCCGTCGGCGGCGAGCTTGTCGAACCACTCGGTGAGGGTCAGAGCGTCGGCCGTGCCGAGGAGCGACAGGAACATGCCGCCCATCTGGACGGCGTCGTCGTCGGCACCGGCATCCGCGCCGGCGAGCTCGACGAGCCCGCTCAGCTGCCCGTGCGCGACCGCATCGCCCGGGCCGTCATGACGCCCTGCTGCGGCGTAGTCGAACAGCTGCAGGTCACCCCCGAACACGCCCTGGTAGTGATGGAGCGCCTCTGCGGCGTTGCCGGGGAACAGCAGGTACGGGATCAGTCCGCTCATGCCGCGAGTGTATCCGCGACCGTCGAGGTCCTACAGGTCGACGCCCACCAGCACGGGCTCCGGCTGCAGCACGAGACCGAACTCGGCGTGCACCCTGCTCTGGATGAACCGTGCGAGCTCGGAGACCTCTGCCGCCGTCGCACCACCCCGGTTGGTCAGGGCGAGCGCGTGCTTCGTCGACACCGATGCGCGTGAGCGCGGGAGTTTGAACCCCTTGCGGATGCCGGCCTGTTCGATCAGCCAGGCCGCGCTCACCTTGACGTCGGAGACGGTCGCGGGCTTCGACGGCGGAACCTGCCCGTCGTAGGCGGCGAGAGGGATCACGGTCACCGCATCGAGGTCCGGGGCGACCGGCCAGCGCGGGCACTCGGGCGGCAGCGACCTGGCCACCGCCGCGGTCACGATGGCGTTCTGGAAGAAGGATCCGACGCCGTGCGTGTCAGGATCCGCATCGTCCAGGATCATCCCCTTCGACGCTCGGGTGGCGAGGATCCGCTCCCTGACCCAGCTGAGCGGGACCGGCGTCTCGTCGACGAGGCCGAGCGCACGCCGCAACTGCTCGCCGCGGACCACGCGCTCCCCGGCGATCAGCAGGTCGACGGTCGCCGTGAGGATCACGGCACGACGCTGCGGCACGCTTCCGTGGTGGTGCTTGAGCACCGAAGTACGGAAGCCGAGGCCCAGGTCGGCCGCCGGAACGGTCGAGATCTCGCCGGTCGACTCGTCGATCAGCTCGACCTCGACCAGCGTCTCCTGGATCTCCTGCCCGTACGCACCGATGTTCTGCACGGGGGCGGCGCCGACGGTGCCGGGGATTCCACTCATCGCCTCGAGTCCCGCATAGCCGTGGGCCACCGCGTAGGCGACCAGATCGTCCCAGCCGTGTCCGGCTTGCGCGCGCAGACGGATGCGACCCGGGTGCGGGGAGGGAAGCTCCTCGATGCCCTCCGTACGCACTCGGATCACGGTGCCTTCGAAGGGCTCGTCGCCGACGAACAGGTTGGAGCCGCCGCCGAGGACGAACCACTCGTCGCCGCGCGCCCACGTCTCACGAAGGGACTCGACGAGGCCCTCGGTCGTCGTCGCCTCGAACATCCGCTCCGGCGCTGCGCCCGTGCGGAGCGTCGTCAGCTCCGCCAGACGAACCGGCTCGATCTCCCGCATCAGACCGCCCTCATCAGACGGCGACGCGCAGCTGCGCCTTGACGAGCACGGTGGTCTCGCCGAACGTGACCTTGAGGTCGATGCGTGCGACCTGCTCGTCGACCGCACCGACGGTCGCGACGACCTTCACGTCCGCACCGTCGACCGGGTCGACGACGACCGGCTTCGTGAAGCGCACGCCGTAGTCGAGGATCCGCGTCGCGGGGTCGAGGGCCGCGACGACGACCGAGGACGCGATGCCCATCGTGAGCATGCCGTGGGCGAGGACGCCCGGGAGCCCGACGGACGCCGCCACGTCGTCGCGGTAGTGGATGGGGTTGAAGTCTCCGGATGCTCCCGCGTAGCGCACGAGCGATTCGCGGGTGAGGTGCACGGTGCGCTCGGCGATCACGTCTCCGACGGTGTAGCCCATCAGACGGCCTCCCCTTCATCCGTGCTGTCCGCGCCGACCAGCAGCACGCTGGTCGCGGTCACGACGTGGGCACCCGCGGGGTCGGTGATCTCCGCCTCGCTGGTGATCATCGCGTTGCCCCCCATCATCCGGATGCCGGTCACGCGCAGCTGTGCGGTGAGCTCGTCGCCCGCGACGATGGGCCGCGTGTACGTGAAGCGCTGCTCCGCGTGGATGGTGCGCGCGAGCACGATGCCCGAGTCCTCCTGCCCCAGCAGCTGCTGGAGCGTGAGGTCCTGGATGACCATCGCGAAGGTCGGCGGCGCCACCACGTCGGAGAAGCCCGCCGCGCGGGCCGCCTTGACGTCGGTGTGCTGCGGAGCGTCGGCGAAGACGGCACGCGCGAACTCGCGCACCTTCTCACGGCCGACGAGGTACGGGGCCGTCGGCGGGAACTCCCGGCCGACCAGTTCTTGGTTCACTGCCACCCCTCGATCCTACCGAGGGGGTGGCAGTGAAGCCGCCCGCGGGACCCAGGCGGAGCTTTCACGCTGCTCGCGCCGACATCGCCGACCCGAGCAGAACCATCCTCATACTGCGCTCCGCGGCGTCGCGCAGCAACGCCTCGCCGTGCTCCACCGCTTCTTCGAGCGGCATCGGCACGGTGATGATCGAGGCGATCGCGTCGATGCCGATGTCGTGCACGGCCGGGGCGCCCACGCCGAGCGATCCGGCGATGCCGAGGACCGGGACGCCCGCGACCCGCGCGCGCATCGCGATCTCGGCGGGCACCTTGCCGCGGGGAGTCTGGAAGTCGATGGCGCCCTCGGCCGTGATCACGAGGTCCGCGCCCGACATCAGCTCGTCGAGAGGTTCGGGCAGCAGCCCGCTGTCGAGCAGCACTTCGAAACGAGGAGCGAGACGGGCGCCGAGCACCGCGGCCAACCCGGCACCGAGTCCACCAGATGCCCCTGTGCCCGCACCCGTGCGCACGTCCATCGCCGCGCCGAACGGGCTCTGCTCCTCGAGCAGAGCGGCCCAGACGTCGAGAGCCTCCGCAAGCTGCTCCACCTGCTGCGGGGTCGCGCCCTTCTGCGGTCCGAAGACCCTGGCCACGCCGCGCGGCCCGCACAGCACGTTGTGGATGTTGCAGGCGAGCACGATCTCCACCTCACCGATACGGGGATGAAGGCCGGTGAGGTCGAGGTGGACCGCCTCGCCGAGGTGGCGTCCCCCGGCGGCCAGCGGTACACCGTCGCGATCGAGGATGCGTGCGCCCAGCGCTTCGAGCGCACCGGCGCCGCCGTCACTCGTGCCGGAGTCGCCGCAGCCGACCACGATCCGCTCGACACCGGCGTCGAGAGCCGCAGCGATCAGTTCGCCGACGCCGCGGGTCGTGGTCGCCCCCGGGTCCCGCCGGTCGCGCGGCACGAGTCGCAGCCCTGCGGCAGACGCCATCTCGACGACGGCCGTACCCGATGCGTGTCCGCCCAGTCGCGCCCACTGCGCCTCGACCGGATCACCGACCGGGCCCGTGACCCGGAGCGCGATGAGCTCTCCTCCGGTGGCTGCGGCGAGCGCGGCGGCGGTGCCCTCCCCGCCATCGGGAACGGGGTATTCGTCCACCTGCACGCCGGGGATGACCCGTCGCACACCGGCGGCGATCGCCTGGGCCACGGCCTCGGCGCTGAGGCTCTCCTTGAATCCGCTCGGCGCGACCAGGATGCGTTGCGGGGTGTGGATCGACATGGTTCCTCCTTCTGCGCCCGAACGGGCGACGAACGCCCGGTATGCGGGCACGACGAGCACCGGTGCGCCGGCGGCGCACGCGGGAATGCGGCGGATGCGGTGGGGCCGGAGGCTGCGGATCAGAGCAGCAGCGGCAGGCCCATCAGTGGCCAGATCCAGAGGGCGAAGACGGCGACGAGCACGAACATCGCGGGCGCCAGCACCACCGAGAGCCGACGCAGGTCGTGCGGGGTGAAGCCCCCTCTCACGATCTCGGGGTCGGCGAACATCGCGACCGGCTTCGCGGAGCTGGGAAGTGTGTGGCAGAAGCCGGCCGCGGCGGTGGAGGCGAACGCCGCCGCCATCGGGGAGACGCCGAGCGCGGGAGCGAGCGCGATCACGACCGGGATGATGGCGGCCGAGCGCGCCGACCGCGACGGGATCAGCAGGTGCGCCGCGGTCGAGATCGCGATGACCACGAGCACGAAGGCGAAGGCACCGGCAGCGCCGAGACCGCGGAGCGGAGCGAGCGCCGATGTGCTCAACCAGGCAGCGGTTCCCGTCGTGGTGAGCGCGGATGCGAGAGCCAGGGTTGCGGCCAGGAACAGCAGCAGCGACCACGGCACGCGCGTGATCGCGGCGGGGAACGTCACGCAGCCGATGCCCGGCGTCACGGTGGCGACGGCTCCGAGCAGGGCGACCAACGCGGGCGAGAGGTGGTGCAGCGGCTCGGTGCTCCAGAGCACGATCACCCCGGCGAGAAGCAGCGCGGCCCGACGCTCCGCGGCGCTGAGCGGCCCGGTCACCGCCGTCGGTGCGGCGCGACCGATCTCGGCGGCACTCATCCGGAGTGGTTCCCTGCGGTCTGCCCTGCGGGTGAAACGCCAGAGGATGATCTCGCACGCCAGATGCGACGAGACCACGGCCAGCGGAAGCCCGAGCAGCAGCCAGGTCAGGAAGGTGAAGCCCTCCTCCCCCGCTGCACGCAGCAACTGGTCGGTCACGATGTGCGCCCCTGCGCCGAGCAGGGACCCGACGGCGGAGAGCAGGACCACGGTCGGCATCAGGAGGGCGAGAGCGCGGACCACCCGCTCGCGTACGGGAAGGACGGCCGAGACCGCACCGTGCACGGGGACCGCCAGCGCGGCGCGCCCGGACGTGGCGGGCACGGCGAATGCAGTGAGCGTCAGGGCGACCGTGGTGAGGTGGAACAAGCTCCGCGGGCCCCGCGCGAGCCGCAGCAGGTGCGAGGCACCACGCAGGGCGAGACCGGACGAAGACACCGCCGAGGAGATCACGAAGGCGCCGATGAGCAGCCAGATCGTCTCGTCGCCGAGGGAGGCGAAGAAGTCGCTCGGCGGCAGCACCCCGGTGACGATCAGCGCGATCGCCGCGAGGAAGGCGACGAGCGTGTCATCGAGGCCGGTCGAGGTCCAGGCCCACACGGCGAGCAGGAAGACGGTGAGCGTCGCCGCGATCGGCAGGGTCGGCGCGCCGCTCCCCGTCGTCCCGGTCAGCGCGGACAGGGTCATCCCGAGCCCGGCGACGAGCACCAGTCCGAGCATGACCAGGCGGACGGACCGCCCGCGCCGGGCTCGGCGCCGCGCGGACCGGGCTCCGACGGGCACCGGTCCGTGTCGCGGCGGCATCGTGGCGAAGCGTGTGCGCTCGACGGCCGTCGCGTCCGCGCTCGGGCTCGGGCTCGTGGTCTCGCTACGATCGCTCATCGGAATCGATACCCTGCCCCGCGCACGGTCTCGATGCGGTCGACCCCGATCTTGCCGCGCAGCGCCCGCACATAGACGTCGACCACATTGGAAGCCGGATCGAAGTCCATCCCCCAGACGTGCCCGATCAGTTGATCGCGCGACAGCACTTGTCCGGCGTTCTGCAGGAACACCTCGAGCAGGGCGAACTCGCGCGAGGTGAGCTCGCGCATGTCCCCCTCGACGGTGACCGTGCGTGCGCGCACGTCCACGCGCACCTCGCCGTGGGTGAGCACCGGACCGGCCGCGCGTCCCTCACCGTCACCGATCCGCAGCCGCACCCGGGCGATGAGTTCGGCGAACTGGAACGGCTTGGTGACGTAATCGTTGGCGCCGCTCTCCAGACCCCGCACGGTGTCGATGACCGAGTCACGGGCGGTGAGGATGATGACCGGGGTCGCGACGCCTTCGCCGCGCAGGTTGGCGAGCACGTCGAAGCCGTCCATGCCTCCGAGCCCGATGTCGAGCAGCACCAGGTCGAACATGCCGCTGCGTGCCATCAGCAGTGCGGTGTGCCCGTCGGCGGCCTCGGCGGTCTCGTACCCGGCCGCGCGCAGCCCGCGGCGGACGAACGAGGTGATGTGCGGGTCGTCTTCGGCGATGAGGATGCTGCGCATCTCACTCGCTCCTCTCTGTCGCGGCGTCGAACCGCGTAGGGGTGGGCGCGGGGAGGTCGATACCGAATGTGGCGCCTTCGCCGAGCACGCTGTCGACCCACGCCGAGCCGCCGTGTCCATCGGTGATCGCCCGCACGATCGCGAGCCCGAGCCCCGATCCGCGGCGTGCACCGGAGCTATCCCCGCGGGCGAAGCGTTCGAAGATGCGCTCGGCATCGGTCACGGCGACTCCGGGACCGGAGTCTCGCACCCAGAGTCGCAGGCGCCGCTCGGAGCCCTCGCCGTCGAAGCGGGAGCCGATGAGGATGCGATCGCCCGGCTCGGTGACCTGCACCGCGTTCGCCGCGAGCTGGAGCACGGCCTGGGTGACCCGCTGGGGGTCGAGCGGAACCGCTCCCTCCGCCACCTCCATGAGCTGCCACCGGCGGTCACCCAGGTTCTGCGCTTTGGCCTCGATGTCGAGGGTGAGGGCGGCGATGTCGCAGTCCGCGACGCGCACGAAGTCAGGCTGCTCGGCCCGCGCGAGCACGAGGAGGTCCGTGACGATGCGGCTCATGCGGTCGAGCTCGTCGCTGACGAGACGCAGGGTCACGGCTCGCTCCTCGGGGTCTTCACTGAGCAGCTCCAGCTGTCCCCGCACGATCGTGATCGGGGTGCGCAGTTCGTGCCCCGCGTCGTCCACGAACCGTTGCTGCGTGGCGTGCACGGCTTCGAGGCGGTCGAGCATCTGGTTGAAGGTCGTGGCCACGGCGGCGATGTCATCCGTCCCCTCCACCGGCACCCTGGCCGAGAGGTCGTGCTCCCCGATGTCGCGCGCGACCCGGTACACCTCTCGCACGGGTGCCAGGATCTGGCCTGCCACGAGCCAGGCGACGCCGGAGCTGAGCACGATGCCGACCAGCGCGACCCACGCGATCGTCGCGAAGCCGGCATCGACCTGCGCCCGCGCGTCCTGCGTGTACTGCATGATCAGGACCGAGCCGTCGCCGTCACCGGTCGTGAAGTCCAGCCGGCCCCAGCGCAGGGGTCCGGCTTCGCGCTCCTCCTGAGCGCCGGAGGTCTCCGTGGCGCCGAGGAGCTCGGCCACGAGCGCCTCCCCGCCGGGCACGTCCGAGACGGCGGAGGGATCCGTCGTTGTCGCCGAGCCGTTCGCGACCGCGATCACCGTGCCGCCGACGGTGGCGACGACGACCTCGTTCTCGTGCGCGGATTGCCGGGCGACGTACTCGGTGACGAGCTCCTCCGCCGTGGTGTGCCCGCTCGCCGCCGCATCCTCCGCGAAGCGGGCGAACTCGGCGGCTTCCTGCTCGATCTCGGCGTTGGCGGACTGCTCGACGCCCGCGATGAAGATGCTGCGGCCGATCATCCCGACGGCGAAGAGGGTCACGGCGGTGCTGAGGATGATCCACAGGGTGATCCGCCAGCGCGCAGGCAGCGTGCGGCGACGCAGGGTGCGCAACGGGACACCGGTGGCCGTCGGCCCGTGCGCCACCGCGCGCGGCTCGGGACGAGGCGTGTCCTTCGCGTCGAGCTCCAGCGGGAGCGTGGGCGCGTCAGTCATCGTCGCCGTCGTCATCGTCGTCGTCGCCCGCGGGCGGCGCGGGCACCGGCGCCGGTTGCGGGGCGGGTGCCGGAGCAGGAGCAGGTGCGGGCGCCGGGGTCACACGTGGCGCCGGCTCCTCGGTCGGCGGCGCGAGCTGCACCGACACGGGTTCCGTGGGCAGGTGGGGAGACGGAGGCATCTGCGCCAGCACGACGCTCCCGACCGCGAAGGCGACCGGAACGGCGATCAGGGCGCCGGTGAGGAGGAGGCGTCGTGGAGTGGGCATGACCCCATGATGCCGGTCGATCATGATGCGCAGATGAGCCGTGGATGAAGATCCTTTCATCCACCTCTCGGTCAGGCGCGCTTACGCCCTCTGACCGCCTTGATCGCCATCTGCACGGCGATCACCACGAGATATGCCGCGAACAGCATGTTGCCGAGGGTCGGATCGACGATCGTCGCCAGCCACGCCCCGAGCGCGGTCGTGGTGCACGCGGAGACGCCGATGAGCAGCGCGGCGAGCAGGTCGACATTGCGGTTGCGCAGATTCCCCACCGTGCCCGAGATCGCCGTCGGGATCATCATGAGCAGCGAGGTGCCCTTCGCGACGAGGTCGCTGGTGCCGAAGGCCAGCATCAGCACGGGGACGACGATGACGCCGCCACCCACCCCGATCAGACCGGCGAGGATGCCGGTGCCGATGCCGACGCCGACCAGGGCGATTCCGGTCAGCCAGGTGAGCTCGAACGCGGCGTCGCGCGAGGGGATGACGAGGAAGAGACTGACGATCACGACGAGGAGGAAGCCGACGAAGCCCCAGCGCAGGGCTGTCTGCGAGATGCGCGGCAGCAGGCGCGTACCGATCTGCGCGCCGAGCACGGCCCCGGCCGCCAGGATGATGGCGGGGATCCAGGCGACGGATCCGGTCGTGGCGTACGAGATGACGCCGACGCTCGCCGTCGGGACGATCGCCGCGAGCGAGGTTCCGGCCGCGAGGCGCTGGTCGAAGTGGAGCAGGAGAACCAGCAGCGGGACGATGACCGTGCCGCCGCCGACGCCGAAGAGGCCGGAGAGGAGACCGGCGAGAAGGCCGATCCCGATGAACGTGATGTAGGCGCGAGGCCCTCGTGCCCTGGCCTGTACGTCACTCACCGGATCAGCCTACTCCCGGCCTCCTCCCGTCCCGAACTCAGACCTCCGAGTCCGCCTTGATCGGCACGGCGATCGACTCGGTGAGCGCCTGCTCGTAGCGACGCTGCCGCCGACGCAACCACAGCCCACCGATGATCAGCAGAGCGAGCACCCCGTAGGCGATGGCTGCGAACGGCTGCATCACCAACGTGCTCAGGTCTCCCTGGCTCAGCTGCAACGCCTTGCGCAGCTGCTCCTCGGCCATCGGCCCCAGGATCATCCCGACCACCAGCGGCGCCACCGGGTATCCGTACCTGCGCATGAAGTATCCGAGGATGCCGACGATGAGCAGGATCAGGATGTCGATCGGGGAGCTGTGCAGGGCGTACGCCCCGAAGACGGCGAACAGCAGGATCCCCGCGTACAGGTACGGCCGCGGGATCTGCAGCAGCTTCACCCACATGCCCACGAGCGGCAGGTTGAGCACGATCAGGATGACGTTGCCGATGTACAGGCTCGCGATCAGCGCCCACACCAGGTTCGACTGGTTCTCGAACAGCAGGGGTCCCGGTTGGATGCCGTACGACTGGAACGCCGTGAGGATGATCGCCGCGGTCGCGGTCGTCGGCAGCCCGAGTGTGAGCAGAGGCACGAGCACACCGGCGGCAGCCGCGTTGTTCGCGGACTCCGGACCGGCGACGCCCTCGATGGCACCTCGTCCGAACTCCTCGCGGTGCTTCGACAGCTTGCGTTCGGTCGCGTACGAGAGGAACGTCGCGACGTCCGCACCGCCGGCGGGGATCGTGCCGATCGGGAAGCCGATCGCCGTTCCTCGCAGCCACGGCTTCCACGACCGGCGCCAGTCCGCCTTCGTCATCCACGAGCGCCAGCCCCGGGTGACGGGGATGACGTCGACGCCGCCGTGACGCAGCCGCGCGGCGATGTAGAACGTCTCCCCCACGGCGAACAGTCCGACCGCGACCAGCACGATGTCGACGCCGTCGGACAGCGCCGGGATCCCCAGCGTGTAGCGCTGCTGCCCCGAGAGCCAGTCGGTGCCGACGAGTCCGAGGAACAGCCCGACGCCGAGCGAGAGCATCCCCCGGGAGATCGAGCTGCCGATCAGCGCACCCACCGTGACGAACGCGATGACGATGAGGGCGACGTAGTCGGCCGGTCCGAGGTTCACCGCGAACTGTGCGAGCAGCGGCGCCAGCAGGGTCAACCCCAACGTGGCGAGCGTGCCGGCGATGAACGAGCCGATGGCCGCCGTGGCGAGTGCGGCTGCGCCCCGCCCCATCCTGGCCATCCTGTTGCCTTCGATCGCGGTGACGATCGACGCCGACTCCCCCGGGGTGTTGAGCAGGATGCTCGTCGTCGAGCCGCCGTACATGCCGCCGTAGTAGATGCCCGCGAAGGTGATCAGCGCCGCCGCAGGGTCCAGTGTGTACGTCAGGGGAAGCAGCAGGGCGACCGTCATGGCGGGGCCGATCCCCGGCAGCACGCCGACCGCGGTACCGACGAAGACGCCGAGGAAAGCGAAGGCGAGGTATTCGGGTTGCAGCGCCGTCGCGAAGCCTTCGAGGAGCAGCGTCCAGCTGTCCATCAGAACATCCTTCCGAGCCAGCCGAGGGCAGGACCCCACGGGAGCGAGAGACCGAGCAGGCCGCCGAAGGCGATCTGGATCACGACCGCGACGCCGATCCCGATCAGGAAGGCCATCCACCAGCGCTTCGCGGCGAGAGACCAGGCGACGCCGCCGAACAGGAGTGCGGCGGCCGGCGCCCAGCCGAGCGGCTCGATCAGCAGGAGGTGCGCGACCACCAGACCCACCAGCTTGGCGAGCGTCACCCAGTCGGTCGGCAGTGTGGTGTCGACGTCCTCCGCCTCCTCGGCGCCGCCGCGCTCACCGCGCAGCACGCCGATCAGCACGGCGACTGCAGAGGCGAGCAGGATGACGGACACGAAGATCGGGAACACGGTGGGGCCGGCCTTCATACCGACGGGGACATGGATCAGGAAGATGCCGACGACGGCGAAGACGCCGAGCGCGACCATGATGCCGGCGAACACGAGTTCGCCGAGGGCGACCCTCATGTCACTGCACCAGCCCGATGTTCTTCAGCGTCGCCGTGACCTCCTCGATGTTGCCCGTGAGGAACTCGTCGAACTCGTCCCCGACCAGGAAGGCGTCGGTCCAGCCCTTCGTCTCCAGCTGTTCGGTCCACGCCGCCGATTCGTGCAGCTCGGTGATGACGCGCACGAGCTCGTCCTTGGCGCCGTCGGAGATGCCCCCGGGGGCGATCACACCACGCCAGTTGGTGAGGACGACGTCGTACCCCTCTTCGGTGATGGTCGGGACGTCGGGGAGCTGTTCGACCGGCTCCTCGCTGGATACGGCGAGCGCCTTGAGCGCACCGCTCTCGACATGCTGGGCGAACTCGCCCACGCCCGAGATGCCCGCGGACACCTTGCCGCCGATCAGCAGCGGCACCGCCTCACCGCCACCGGAGTTGGGGGTGTAGTTGAGCTTCTCGGCGATCGCCGCTTCGTCGAGGCCCGCTTCTTCGAGCATGAGCCCGGCGAGGATGTGGTCGGCGCCGCCCGCCGACCCACCGGTGATCGTGACCGACTGCCCGTTGTCGACGATGTCCTCCACCAGGTCCTCGAGCGTGTCGTACTTCGAGTCGGCGGGGACCACCACGACGAGGGGCTCATCCGTGAGCCGGGCGATCGGTGTCGTGTCCTCGATGCGCACAGCCGAGGCGTTCGTCTCGACGGCCCCGACCATCACGAGGCCCATCACCATGAGCGTGTTCGGGTTCTTCTCGTTGGCCAGCTGCGCCAGGCCCACGGTGCCGCCGGCTCCACCGACGTTCGTGACGGGTGCAGAGCTGACGATGTCGTCCTCCGTGAGCACCTGGGACAGCGCACGACCGGTCTGGTCCCATCCGCCGCCCGGATCGGCCGGGACCACGATCGAGACGTCGGTGACCGCGGCGGCCTCGGCGTCCCCACCGCCGCCGTCGTCCGTCGGTGCGCTGCCTCCGGCGCAGGACGTGAGGGTGAGTGCGGCCACCGCCATGGCGGCCAGGACTCCGATGCGTGCGTGCTTCATGTGCGCTCCTCCTTGAGCGTTCGTGGTGCTGTGCGTCCACACTGAGAGCCGGAGAGCCCTCGCTCAAGCTTCGGAAACCATTGGTCGGAGTTTCGAAACTATTGGTCGAGGACAGTGCCGTCCCCCGCTCGCACGGTCCGCCGTCTGGGGCGACAATGGTCAGGTGGCCTCGAAGATGACGCTCCGCATGCAGCTGCTCGTGCTGCAGGCGCTGATCGTGTTCCTGGTGACCCTCGCGACCGGCATCGTCGCCGGGGCGTTCCAGGAGCAGGCGCTCCGCGAGGCCTACAAGGACCGGATGCAGGCCGTCGCCCAGTCGATCGCCGCCCTCCCCGCCGTCCTCGCCGCGTTCGACGACGTCGAGCCGTCGACGGCGATCCAGCCCATCGCCGAGGTCATCCGCGAGGCGTCCGATCTCGCCTACGTGGTGGTCGCCAACGAGGAGGGCATCCGCTACTCCCACCCGAATCCGGACCGCATCGGAGAGACCGTCTCCACCGACCCCTCCATCCCCCTCTCCGGCGAGGTGTACGTCGGCACGCAGACCGGAACGCTGGGCACGTCCTGGCGAGTCAAGGTGCCCATCCGCGACGACCATGACGAGGTGATCGGCACGGCGTCCGTCGGCATCCTCGAATCCGAGCTGAATGAGGAGTTCACGTCCAACCTCGCCTGGCTGATCTCCGCCATGCTCGCCGCGGCGGTTCTCGGGGTCTTCGGATCCGCGTGGGTCACCTCGGTCATCCGACGGCGCATCTACCGCCTCGAACCCCACCAGATCGCCGCACTCGTGAAGAATCAGGAGACGACGCTGCACGGCCTCAGCGAGGGCGTGATCACCGTCGACGACGAGGGCCGTATCACGCTCGTCAACGACGCAGCGGCGCGGTTCCTCGACCGCGATGCCGCCGAACTCGACGGCTCCCCCGCTGCCGACGTGCTCGGCGAAGAGCTGACCACGGTGCTGCGCGAGGGCGAGTCCGCCGGACGGCCGGTGATCGTCGGCTCCCACGTGCTGGTCGCCCGCAGCACCGGCAGCGAGGGCGAGGACGGCGGGATCGGGGCGACGCTGCTGCTGCGCGACCACACCGAGCTCCACGATGTCGTGCGCAGAGTCGAGGCGGCCGATGCGATCATCGCCTTCCGTCAGCGCTTCGGCATCCCCAAGGGGCTCAGCGCCGAGACGCTCGACCGGGTCTCCGCCGCCCTCGCTGCGCGTCCCGACGCATCCGCCACCGAGATCGGCGCGGATCTCGACATCTCGCGGGTGAGCGCACGACGCTACCTCGAGCATCTCGCGAGCTCCGGACGCGCGGTCCGCGCACTCGACTACGCCACGAAGGGTCGCCCCGGCACGCGCTACCGCATGAACGGGACGATCTGAATCTTCCCCTGGGACGCAGTGCCGTTGTATGCGACACTGGATCGCACTCGACGACGCCGTCAGCACACCCAGGATCGAAGGAGATCTCATGGTTCGCAGCACCTACCCCGATGTGGAGATCCCCGAGGTCTCCATCCACGAATTCCTCTTCGGAGGTCTCGGCGAGGAGGAGCTCGACACGATCGCTCTCGTCGACGGAGTGAGCGGGGCGACCACCACCTACCGACAGCTCGTAGGCCAGATCGATCTCTTCGCCGGTGCCCTCGCCGCCCGCGGAGTCGGAGTCGGGACCACGATCGGAGTCCTCTGCCCCAACGTCCCCGCGTTCGCCACGGTGTTCCACGGCATCCTCCGCGCCGGAGCGACCGCGACGACGATCAACTCCCTCTACACCGCAGAGGAGATCGCGAATCAGCTCACCGACGCCGGAGCGACGTGGCTCGTGACGGTGTCTCCGCTGCTGCCCGGTGCCTCTGCTGCCGCGGAGAAGCTCGGTTTCGCGGCCGACCACGTCATCGTGCTCGACGGCGCCGAGGGGCACCCGTCGCTTCCGGCGCTCCTGGGCGAAGGCCACCCGGCGCCGGACGTGTCGTTCGACCCGGCGACACACCTGGCCGTGCTGCCGTACTCCTCCGGCACGACCGGCCGCCCGAAGGGTGTCATGCTCACCCACCGCAACCTCGTCGCCAACGTGTCGCAATGCCGTCCGGTCCTGGGCGTCGAGGCGAGCGATCGCGTGCTGGCCGTGCTCCCCTTCTTCCACATCTACGGGATGACGGTGCTGCTCAACTTCGCGCTACGGCAGCGCGCGGGCCTCGTCACGATGCCCAGGTTCGACCTGCCGGAGTTCCTCCGCATCATCGCGGAACACCGGACGACCTGGGTGTTCGTCGCTCCCCCGATCGCGGTCGCGCTGGCGAAGCATCCGATCGTCGACCAGTACGACCTCTCCGCCGTGAAGGTGATCTTCTCCGGAGCCGCCCCGCTCGACGGGGCCCTGGCCTCGGCGGTGGCGAACCGGCTCGGCTGCACCGTCACGCAGGGCTACGGCATGACCGAGACGAGTCCGGCGGTGAACCTCATCTCCGAGACCCGTGACGACATCGATCGTTCCGCCATCGGCCCGCTCGTGCCCAACACCGAAGCACGCCTGGTCGATCCGGACTCCGGCGAGGACGTGGCCGTACCGGCCGAGGGTGCCAGCGAGCCGGGTGAGCTGTGGGTGCGCGGACCGCAGGTGATGGTCGGCTACCTCAACCGCCCCGACGCCACGGCCGAGATGCTCGACGCCGAGGGCTGGCTGCACACCGGAGACGTCGCGACCGTCACCCAGGACGGCATCTACCGCATCGTCGACCGGCTCAAGGAACTCATCAAATACAAGGGCTACCAGGTCGCCCCGGCCGTCCTCGAGGCGGTGCTGCTCGAGCATCCCGCCATCGCCGATGCTGCTGTCATCGGCGCGCTCGACGCCGACGGTCAGGAGGTCCCGAAGGCCTTCGTGGTTCGACAGCCGGACGCCGACCTCGATGCGGAGGCCGTGATGGCGCATGTCGCCGCCCACGTCGCGCCGCACGAGAAGGTGCGACAGGTCGAGTTCATCGAGGTGATCCCGAAGTCGAGCTCCGGAAAGATCCTCCGCAAGGATCTGCGTGCACGCTGACGCCGTGGTCGGCGCCCACCGGGCGCCGACCACGGTCAGTCCGCATCGAAGAGGTCGGCGTACGTCCCCAGGGACACCGGCTTGACGGGAAGCTGAGCGGCGAAGCGACCGGCTTCGGCAGCCGTTCCCCCGCGCGCCGCCGCGACAGCACCGGCCACGGTCGTCTCGCAGTACCGCCCCTGGCAGGGCCCCATGCCCGTCCGGCAGCTCAGCTTGACCGCATCCACGGTGTCGGCGTGCCGGTTCGCCTGCAGGAATCCGTCGATGTCCGATCGCGGGATCCCTTCGCACCGACAGACCGTCGTCGCCGGGGAGGCGAGCGCCGTGAGGCCGGGTCGCTCGGGCGCGAACATCCGCTGCACGACCGCGGCGAACCGTCGGGAGCGGCGCAGGTCCCGTTCGATCGCGCGAGCACGGAAGGCGTCGACGGGCCTGCCGAGACCAGCGGCGATCGCCGCCGCAGCCGCGGCCCCCTCCGCCCGTGACTGCTCGGCCCCGGAGACACCGGTGGGCTCGCCCGCGACGAAGACCCCGGGCAGGCCCGTCTCGAAGTTCCCGTCGACTTCCACCAGCCACCCGCCGGCAGCAGAGTCCCATCGCACCGGGCATCCGAGCTGACGCGCGAGCTCGGTGGAGGCCTGGAAACCGTACCCGAGGACGACGGTCCGCGCCGGGACCTCGCGTTCGGGCCCGCGCACGCGCCACGCCCGGTCGGCCCGCGCCAGTCGGATGCCGCTCACGCCAGCGTCGCCGACGATCGCCGTGGGGACCGTCGACGTCGTGATCCGGACGCCGTGCCGCACGAGGGTCAGCACGTTGCCTGCCAGCTCGGCCAGCAGGCGCACGTGCCCGGGCACGGCCGGAGCGGCGAGGAACAGCTCGCGCACGGAGGGCACTCCGCGGGCGAAGACCACCTCCGTCACCTCAGCCCCCGAACGGACCAGCTGGGCGGCCACGATCAGCATCAGCGGATGCGAACCCGCCAGCACGACCGGACCCGCTGCCCGCAAATGCTGTGCCTTCAGGAGTCCCTGCGCCGCACCGGCCATCAGCACGCCAGGCATCGTCCATCCGGGGATCGCCACCGGCATGTCGTAGGCGCCGGTGGCGACGAGCAGCCTCCGCGCCTGGGCGCGCCGTGAACGCTGAGGGCTCGTGACCAGCACCTCGAAATCGTCGCGCCCGGTCGAGCGCGCATCGAGCACGCCGAACACGGTCGACTCGAACCACCAGTCGATGCCGGTCGCCGCGGCGGCATCCGCGAGCAGATCCGCCGCCCAGGGATACCCGACCGGAGACCGCACCGGCTCATCGAACTCGGTCGGCGGCTGACGGAAGATCTGTCCCCCGGCGGCGCGCTGCTCGTCGATCACGAGCGTCCGAAGACCCTGCGCATGCGCCTGCAGGGCCGCGGCCAGACCGGCCGGTCCTGCCCCGACGATCGCTAGGTCATAGAGGTCGGCGCTCATGCGTCGGTCCGCACGTTCATGCCGTCGCGGACGGTGGTCAGACAGGTGCGCGTCATCGGCACGCCGTCGACCGTGATCGCGCACTCGAAGCAGGTGCCCATGTTGCACAGCGGGGCGCGCTGCTCGTCGCCCCGTCGAGCGAAGCACCGTTCGCCCTCGGCCAGCATGGCCGCCGCCACGGTCTCCCCCGCAGCGGCGAGCACGGACCGACCGTCCACGACGAAGGACACGTCCAGCCGCCGCGACACCGCGCGATCGGCGAGGGGCTGCTCGTTCATGCCATAACTCCGAATCTGTCCGGGGCGTAGGGTCGCAGGTCGATGTGGGGTGTGCGACCGGCGGCCAGGTCGCAGAGGGAACGGGCGAAGCTCGGCCCGAGCGTGAAGGCCGATCCGCCGGTGGCCACGAACATCCCCGGGCA
Organism: Microbacterium sp. PI-1; assembly: GCF_004337555.1. Taxonomy (NCBI): domain Bacteria; kingdom Bacillati; phylum Actinomycetota; class Actinomycetes; order Micrococcales; family Microbacteriaceae; genus Microbacterium; species Microbacterium sp. PI-1. The sequence continues at coordinate 24,321 of NZ_SJYZ01000010.1, forward strand.
TCCGGGCACCTCTCCCACGAGGGGCAGCTGATCCGGCGTGACCGTCGTGGTCCCCGCCCAGGACCGCACGATGGGCAGCCGGGCTGTGCCCGGCACCACGCCGATCGCCGCGCGGGCGTTGCCCACGATGGACTCCGGGAGAAGGCGAGGACGCGTCTCCAGGTCCAGGGAGCCCGCGCGGCGGCTGAGTGCTGCCGGCCACCCCCCGCCGATCAGCACCGTGCCATCCTTCGTCTGCTTGAGCGAGAGCTTGGCGCCGGCGTGCTGGATCAGATGTCCGATGAAGGGCTCTACCGGCGCGCTCACGCTCATCATGAGAGCCAGCGGGATGGTCGGCAGGTCCGCCCCGGCGAGCGCACCCACCTCCGTCGTCCACACCCCCGCGGCGATCATCACCGTGTCGGCGTGGATGCTCAACGTCGAATCCGGACCGGCGGCGGTCACCTTCCAGCCGCGCGCGTCGCGCTCGAGCCCGGTCACACGGGTGTGCGTGCGGACTTCTGCGCCGAGCTTCACGGCACCACGCACCAAAGCAGGCCCCGCGGTGCGCGTCTCGGCCTTACCCTCGATCGGGCAGAAGGCGGCTGCGAGCACCGACTCCGACAGGTAGGGCGCGATGCGCAGCGCCTCATCACCGTCGAGGAGGGTGACATCCAGCCCCCACTCCTGCTCGAGACAGACCTTGCGTTCGAGCACCGCGACCTGCTCCGCTGTCTCCGCGAGCATGAAGCCGCCGCGCTGCACGACGCCGACCGATTCGCCCAGCTCATCTCCCAGCCGATTCCAGGCCTCGGCGGCGTCCAGATGCAGGGGCATGGCTGCGGCGGCGGTGCGCGCCGACTCCCACCCGTTCTCGACCATCCGATACTCGAGCTGGAAGTGCAGGCTGCCGGCGTTCTGGCCGGAAGCGTGCTGGTTCAACTGGTCTTTCTCCAGCAGCAGTACGGAGGCGCCCTCGCGTGCCAGCATCCAGGCCAGTGCCCCGCCGAGCAGGCCACCGCCGATGACGACCGCGTCGTACCGCATGCTCACGACAAGGGCACGGTCGCGATGCCGAGCCCCTCCAGCGTGGTGCGGACACGGTCGACCTGTTCGGTCGAGAGTTCGAGCAGGGGGCGGCGGACGAAACCGGCCGGAACGCCCTGCAGCCGAAGGGCGGTCTTCATGATCGCCTGCTGGTTCCCGAACTGCGCGCCGTAGTCCGGCCCGAACCAGCTGGTCATGACCACGCGATCACGAGCGCCGAGTTCGATCGCCCGCGCCCGATCCCCCGCGGCGAGCGCATCCCAGAAGCCGGGGTGGTCGTTGCCGAGCGGGGCTCCGGAGCCCATGAGACCGTCTCCGTGACCGAGCGTCGCGAGGTCGGCTCCGAGCGCGTTCGTCGGAACGCCGAAGTAGCGCACGCGATCCTCCACGAGATACATGGCGTCGAGGAACGCGCGGAAGTCGCCGGTGGAGTTCTTGATCGCCACGACGTTCTCGATGTCGGCCAGTTCGCTCAGGAGGTCCGGGCTCAGGTCGACGATGCAGCCGCGCGGCCAGTTGTACACGGTGACGGGGAGCGATGTGCCGTCGGAGACCTCCTGGTAGAAGGCCACGATCTCCTCGCGGGTGGGCACCATATAGGGCGGCGGCGTCACGAGGATGCCATCGAGCCCGGCCTCCTCCGCCGCGTGCGCGTGCCTGATCGCGTCGGCGGCCGTGAACGCATTGCAGCCGCCGATCACCCGCATGTCCGCGCGGAACCGGCCGCCGAGTGCGAACAGCTCTGCCCGTTCGGCCTCGGTCATGCTGAACCACTCCCCGGAGGTGCCGGCGAGGATGACGCCGTGCATCCCCTGCGCGGCCAGCCACTGCATCTGCCCTTCGAACGCGACGGGATCCAGCTCCCCCTCGCGCGTGAACGGGGTGGTGATCGCCGGGATGTACCCGTGCCAGTCGACGGTGTTGCGGTCCATCTGTCTCTCCTTGCTCCGACTCGTGCGACTCACTCGACCGGCATGTCCTGGGCGTGGTGGTGCACGATCCGCCATCCGTCGGCGTCACGACGCACCACATCCGTGACGCGCACGACCTCGACCAGCGGCTCGCCTGCCGCAGGGCGCACCTCGAGCACATACCGGATCACCCCGGTGTCGCCAAAGTTGCTCGTGACGATGCCGGTCGGCACGACGCTCGGCAGGGTCCGCCGGCGCTCTTCGGGGTCGGCGGCGGGCCCCCGCAGCTCGTCGAGTTCGGTGATGCCGTGCATGAGCGTCGGCCAGGGCGTCTCCCACACCGTCACGTCGTCGGCGAGGCGCGCATCGAACGCGGCACGGTCGGCGAGGTCCTGGTACAGGTCGACGATGAAGTGCTCGAGCTCGGCGGTGGTGGTCATGCGTGTTCCTTCGTCAGATCCTGCAGCAGACGCTCGCGCAGCGGCGCGAGCCCCATCGGTCCGAGCGCGAGTGCCCGGGAGTGGAAGCCGAGAGTGGATGCGGTGCTCGCCGCACGCGCCTCAGCCCAGAGCTTCGCGCCGACCTTGAACGCCAGGGCTTGGCCCGGCCAGCCGAGGTAGCGGTCCACCTCGAACCGCGCGGTCACGGGGTCGACGAGGCCGTAGTGCACCAGGAAGTCGCAGGCGATCGCCGGCGTCCACTCCGTCTGGTCGGTGACTTCGTTGCGCCGCAGCGGCCGACCGGTGTGCAGCCCGATGTCGGCGACGATGCGCACCGTGCGCCACAGCTGTCCGAGCAGCATCCCCAGCCGTTCCGGGGCATCGCGCAGCAGACCCAGCTCGTCCGATAGGGCCTCCGAGTAGTGCGCCCAGCCCTCGGCGTAGCCGTGGATCTCACACAGGTAGCGCTGCCAGGGATGCAGGGACGCATTGGCCCGGTTCACCGCGTGCTCGAGGTGGTGGCCGGGGACGCCCTCATGGTGGAGACTCGTGAGCTCCTGCCAGGTCGGCACCGATGTCGCTCCGGCGGGGATCGTCCAGACGATCTTGCTGCGCACCGAGCCGTCGGGGGCACCAGGCGTGTAGTAGACGACGCCTTTCGCGGCCCGCGGAACGACGATGTCGACATCTCGCACGTCCGCGGGCAGCGTGAAGGCCGTGCCGTCGACCCGATCCAGGGTCCAGTCCAGGCGATCACGCAACCAGCCGATGACAGCGTCCGCATCGACGCGGTGCCCGGGGTCCTGCGCGAGCGCGCGAGCGGCGACGGAAACGACTGCCGGCGAACCGGTGCCGAGGATCTCCCCCGCGACGCCGCGCGCCTGCCGCCACAGCCGATCGAGTTCTTGCCAGCCGTAGTCGTACACCTCGTCGAGGTCGAGCTCGGTGCCGAGGAAGCTCTGCGCGGTCGCGCGATAGACGCTCTCGCCGACGGCATCCTGCAGTGGTGCATGGGGCAGCAGTTCGTCGCGCAGCATCCGCTCGAACCCCGCCATCGCGTCGGTCGCAGCGAGTGCCGCACGATCCAGAGCGCTGCGGCGGGAGGTGGACAGGTCTGTCGCGCGGAGGGAGCGGAAGTAGTCGACCCCATCCGGATCGATCCAGCTCGCGATCTGATCCGCGACCTCGCGCACCTGCCGTTCCGCGGCGATGCCGGTGCCGATGAACTCGCCCCGCTCCCCCGCCGCGCGCGCCCATTTCAGGCGATCGTCGAGCTGGGTCAGCGCCCGGGGCACCGCCGACAGACGGGTGATGATCTCGTCGCCGGCGGCATCATCTGTGACGGTGACGTCGTCGAACGCCTCGCGCACCAGATGAACCGGGGTGGCCAGCGGTGCGAGCAGCCGCGCCGTGAAGCCGGTGTCGAACAGGGCGATGTCGCTGTCCATGCGCTCCCGAAGCGCCGCGTGCAACGCCGCATCCGCGGTCGTCGGCTCGATGTGCGCCAGGGCGTCGCGCGTGCGCGCGGCGAGCGCGCGGCGTTCGACCGCCCACTCGGCGCTCAGGTCGGGCAACCGATCCTGCGCGGTGGCACCCAGCGCCTGCGCGGCGGACGGCTCGTGGTCGGCGAGCGTCGCGACGTACTCGTCGGCGATGCGGGCGGTCGGGGTGCTCGCGGTCGGGGTGTTCACCGTCCGGCCCGGTCGTCCCGCAGCACGGCGCCGCCCTGCATGACCCAGTCGATTCCGCGCAGCGCAGCCACATCCGCTGTCGGATCCGTGTCTGTGGCGATCAAGTCCGCTCGCGCACCGACCTCGACGACGCCGAGGTCGTCAGCTCCGAGCAGCTCCGCCGCGTACGAGGTGGCCGAGCGCATGACGTCCAGCGAGGTCATGCCCGCGTCGACCATGAACTCCATCTCGCGCACCGTCGCGGTCGTGCCGTCGAAGTCCGCGGCGGGCGGCATGTCGGTGCCCATGGCGATGCGCACCCCGCTCGCGATTGCGTTCTCGAGGCTCTCCCAGTGACGCGGACCCGCCCCGAGCGCCCGCTCCTTCATCCAGGTGGGCACGCCCTGCGCGTCGAAGAACTCCTCGCACCGGCTGACCGTGATGGTCGGCACGTACCAGACGCCGCGCTCACTCATCAGGTCGGTGACCTCGCGGGTGAGCTCGTAGCCGTGCTCGACGCAGTCCAGGCCGAGTTCGATGGCGCGCCGCAGCGTCTCGGACGGCCCGACGTGCGCGGTGACCTTGCGGCCCCAGTCATGCGCGGTCTGGATGACGGCGGCCATCTCGTCGTCGGTCAGCTGCGGAGTGTCGATCTGCTCGTGCTCCCCCGCGATCCCACCCGAGATGCAGACCTTGATCAGGTCGGCGCCGTGACGGATCTGCAGGCGCGTCAGTCTGCGCAAGTCGTCGGCGCCGTCGCCCTCCAGCGCGTCGGACTCCCAGCCGTGCCCACCGGTGCAGCACAGTGCGTGTCCGGCGGTGTACAGCCGTGGGCCCGCTATGATCCCGGCTTCGATACCGCGGCGCAGGGCGAAGTCGAGGTAGCGACTCTCGCCGACCAGCCGCGCAGTGGTGACGCCGGCATGCAGGGTGCGTCGGGCGCTGTCGGCCATCACCAGCAGCAGGTCGGTGTCGCCCTTGGAGGCGATCTCCGCCCCGGCGGTCCCGGGCAGCGCGAGCCCCAGGTGCACGTGCATGTTGATCAGCCCCGGGCTGAGGATCCGGCCGGCCAGGTCGATGACCCGTGCGTCGCCGGCGTCGAGGGTGCCGGTGGCGCCGAGTCCCGCGATCACTCCGTCGGCGTCGACGAGGATGTCGAGCCCGTCCCGCAGGTACTCGGAGCGCCCGTCGAAGATGCGGGCTCCGGTGAGGAGGACGCGGCGGTCCTCGGCGATGGTGATCATGCTTCTCCTCCCGTGGCGGGGGCCGCGACGGCCTCCGCGAGGTCTTCTTCTCTGCCCGGCAGCCGCTTCGTCGGGCCGATCTCCGGGATGGCATCGATGAGGCGCTGCGTGTAGGGGTGCGCTGCGTGCTGCCACAGCTGTTCGCTGGGCCCGCGCTCGATGATCTCACCCGCGTACATCACGGCGGTCTCGTCGGCGATGGCCCGCACCAACGACAGGTCGTGCGAGATGAACAGCATCGCCATGCCGAGTTCGCGAACGAGTCCCTGCAGCAGCTCGACGATCTGCGCCGACGAGAAGGCATCGAGGGCCGTGACCGGCTCATCGGCGACGACCACGCTGGGCTGGGCGGCGAGCGCACGGGCGATCGCGAGCCGTTGCCGCTGACCACCCGAGAACTGGGTGGGGTAGCGAGAGGCGGCCGACTCGTCGAGTCCGACCAGTCGCAGCAGTCGCGAAACCTCGGCAGCACGGGCAGATCGTTCGAGCGCATCGGGAGCGCCATCCAGCAGCTGCGCTCCGATCGAGCGACGTGGACTCAGCGAGGCGTACGGGTTCTGGAACACCATCTGCAACCCGCGGTCGCGGCTAGGGCGGCGGCGCATCGTGAGTGGATGCAACGGCTCGCCGTCGAAGCGCACCGTGCCGGAGGTCGGACGGTCGATCCCCACCGCGACCCGGGCAAGCGACGACTTTCCGCATCCCGACTCCCCCACGAGCCCGACGATCTGGCCGCGTTCGACGGTCAGCGAGACGCCCTTCACCGCGTGTACGGGCGGGGCGCCGCGTCGGCGGTGCGTGACGACGACGTCGTCGATCTCCAACGCGCTCATCGTGCGCCTCCTCGGTGGGTGCGCTGCGCGGCGAGCGACTGCGCTCTGGATGCGATCAGCGCGCGGGTGTACTCGTGCGACGGGGTGTTGAGGATCTCGTTCGTCGGACCGTGCTCAACGACGGTGCCGTCCTTGAAGATGTAGGTGCGGTCGGCGATCGCGCTCATCACCCCGAGGTCGTGCGTGATGAACAGCATCGACACTCCCGTCTCGCGCGCCAGGCGGTCGAACAGGCGGAGGATGCCGGCCTGCACCGTGACGTCGAGAGCGGTGGTGGGTTCGTCGGCGATCAGCAGGCGGGGCTCGCACGCGAGAGCGATCGCGATGGCCGCGCGCTGGCGCATGCCTCCGGAGAACTGGTGCGGGTACGCCGTGATCGCCTGGTGCGGGTCACGGATGCGCACGAGATCGAGCAGCTCGATCGCTCGCGCCTGTGCCTGCTTCAGGCTCACGCCGGTGTGGTGGATGAGGTGCTCGGTGATCTGTGTGCCGATCCGCAGCAGGGGGTGCAGTGCGGCGGTCGGATCCTGGAACACGATCGAGATGCGGTTGCCGCGCACCTCGTTGAGCTCCGGGGTGCTGAGGGTCAGCAGATCCCGCCCTTCAAACAGCACCCGGCCGGAGGCGGTCGCGCCCTCGGGGAGGATGCCCATGACCGCCGAGGCCGTCATACTCTTTCCCGAGCCGCTCTCGCCAGCGAGGCCGACGACCTCTCCCTGGCCGATCCGGATGCTCGTATCGTGCACGAGCTCGATCTCGCCGTCCGGCGTCGGCATGACGACGGAGAGGTCCTCGATCGAGAGCAGCGTCGCGGCGCTCATCACTTCCTCGCATTCCGTGAGCGGGGATCCAGGTAGTCCTGGACCGCGTCTCCCAGCAGGTTGAAGGCCATCACGATCGTGAGGATCGCGAGACCGGGGAACAGGCTGATCCACCAGTTCCCGAGGTTCTGCGAGCCGAGGGCGATCATCGCGCCCCATTCCGCAGCCGGGGGCCGGGGGCCGAGGCCGAGGAACGAGAGCGCGGCGAGCATGAGGATGGCATTGCCGAGCTCGATCGTCGCCATCACGAGCGCGGGGCCGGCGCTGTTGGGGATGACGTCCTTGACGATGGACTTCAGGGTCGTCGACCCGAGCAGTCGTCCGGAGAAGACGTATTCCTGTTCGCGCACGCTGAGCACCGAGCTGCGGATGATCCGCGCGTACAGCGGCCAGGAGACGATCACGAGGGCGAGCACGGCGTTTCCGACGCTCGGCCCGAAGGCCGCGGCGACCGCCATGGCGAGGATGATCTGCGGGAACGCGAGCACGAGGTCGGCCACGCGCATCAGCACGTTGTCCGCCGCCTTGCCGAAGTACCCGGCCGCGAGGCCGACGGCCCCGCCGACGAGCAGCGAGAACACGACGATCGCGAGGGCTAGCGGCAGCGAGAGCTGGGCACCGTAGATCACTCGACTCAGCACGTCGCGACCGAGGTCGTCCGTCCCCATCCAGTGCGCGGCCGACGGTGCGTCCAGGAACGGTCCGCTCGTCTCGAGCGGGTCGAACGGCGCGATGATCGGGGCGAGGAGCGCCGCGAGGATCCACGCGGCGATCACGCCGAAGGAGATCACCGTCACCGGCGTCCAGAACGAGGTGCGCGGTGTGAACCGGCGGCTGCGACGGAATCCGCGACGCCGCGGCTCCTTCGCGACGGCGAGCGTGTCCGAGGACAGGATGGTCATTTCGCTCCGATCCGGGGGTCCACGATCGTGTACAGCACGTCGACGAGGAGGTTGATCAGGGTGTAGACGACGGCGATGAACAGCGTCACACCGAGGATCGCCTGCAGATCGAGCGAGAGGGCGCTCTTGTAGGCGTACTGCCCGAGTCCCGGCCACGAGAGCACCTGCTCGACGAGCACGGCGCCACCGAGCAGGGAGGCGAACATCAGCCCGGTCACCGTGAGCACTGGAAGCAGTCCCGCTTTGAAGACGTGGCGCCAGGTGATCGTCCGCGCCGGGAGTCCCTTCGCGGTGGCGGCGCGGATGTACTCGGCGTCCAGCACCTCGATCATGGCGGAGCGCACGAAGCGCAGCAGGCCCGAGACGGTGAGCGCGGCGAGGATGCCGACGGGGAGGACGAGGTGCCAGACGGCGTCGGCGAACACGTCCCACTGCCCGGCGAACACGGCGTCCAGCGTGTACATACCGGTGACGGTGGGCGGTGGGTCGTACTCATTGCTGAGGCGCCCGCCGTTGGGGACGAGCCCGAGGGCGTAGAAGAAGACGTACAGCGCGACGAGCGCGAGCCAGAACGGCGGGGTGGAGAGCCCGATGAGGGACACGCCGCGGATGCCTCCGTCGATGGCCGAACCCTTGCGGGTGGCGGCGATCATGCCCAGCGCGACGGCGATGACGATCGCGAGGATCATGGCGGGCAACGCCACCTCGAGCGTCGCGGGGATGTACTGCGCGAGGTCCTGGGTGATCGGGCGGTGGGTCTGCTGCGAGATACCGAGATCCCCCTGGAAGAGGTTCGCGATGTAGCGGCCGTACTGCACCCAGATGGGCTGGTCCAGCCCCCATTTCTGCTCGAACGCGGCACGCAGGTCGGGGTCGTCGTAGGCCTGCTGCGACAGGTTCGCGGCGGCCGGGTCCCCGGGGACGATGGTCATGAGCGCGAAGGTCACGACGGTGACCCCCCAGAGGAGGATGATCGCGCTGATCAGCCGGCGGCCGATCATCTGCAGGAGGGCTGGCATTGCTCGTTCGCCTTCGGTGAGGTGGTGAGAACCGGAGGTCGGCCGCCCGACAGGAGGGACAGGCGGCCGACCGCGGCGGACTACTTCGCGGAGATGGCCGCGAGGTCGACCGTCCAGCCTGCCGGCGTGTACGACGCACCGACCAGGTTCGAAGTGGCGACGACGATGCCGGCGTTGTTCGCGAGGACCACGAAGGGCGAAGTCTCGTTCATGACCTTCTGCCAGGCGATCATCGCCTCGGCACGGCCTTCCGGCGTCACCTCGGCGTTCACGGCGTCGCTGGCCTCGACCGCGCGCGGATCTGCCCGCTCCACGGTCCATCCCGCACGGGTCGAGGTCGAGGCGCCGGGTGCCATGTTGTTCACGAGCGAGTCCGCGGCCGGGTAGTTCAGGCTGTTCGGCGAGAAGTTGATCTCGTTCTTGCCCTCGGACTGCGACTGCAGGAAGACGTTGATCGGCTCGGGCTGGAGTTCGATCTCGATGCCTGCCTTCTTCGCGTCCTGCTGCACCTTCGTGACGATGGTGCCGAGGTCGACGCCACGATAGGTGATCGCCGGGTACACGAGGTTCACCTTCGGTGCGGGGATGCCCGCCTCCTCGAGCAGCGACTTCGCCTTCTCGATGTCCTGCGGCTGCACCTCGGACTCGTCGAGCGCGCCGCCGAATGCGGGCGGGACGAGCCCGGCCGCGGCCGTCGCGCCCTCGCCGAAGATCTCGGCGATTCCCGCACCGTCGACGCTGGCACGCAGCGCCGCGAGGAACGCCGGGTTGGAGGTGATCTCCGAGACGGCGGGATCCTGGTTCACGCTGAGGAAGTAGGAAGTGTCGGCGACCCCGGAGACCTGGAGGTCGTCGGAGAGCTCGGCCGCCTGTGGACCGGAGAGATCCAGGGCGATCTCGTCTGCCTTGGCGCGCGAGATCGTGAGCTTCTGGTTCTGCACGTCGACGTTCTGCACGACCACACGCGAGTAGGCCGGGGCGTCGCCCCAGTAGTCCTCGTTCACCTCGAGCACGACCTTCGAACTCGAGTCGTAGCTCTTGATCTTGTACGGGCCGGAACCGAGGCTGACCTCGTCGAGCTGCGTGCCGATCGTGTCCGCGGAGGCTGCATCGGCCGCGTCGGTCGCGCCGAGCTTCTCTGCCTCCTCGGCGTTCAGAATGCTCGCCGCGGGCATCGCGAGGACGACCGGGACGTTCGGGTTCGGGGTCGGGCTGGTCACGACGACAGTGTCGTCACCGTCCGCGGCGAAGGTCAGCCCCTCGACGGTCTGGGAGGAGGACCCCTTGAGGTTCTGCAGGCGCGTGAGGCTGAACACGACATCCTCCGCGGTCACCGCGGAGCCGTCGGCGAACGTGGCGTCCGGGTTCAACGTGAAGGTCCAGGTCGTGCCGTCGTCGGACTGCGCCCACTCGCTGGCGAGCTCCGGCACGACAGTGGTGACGTCGGAGCCCTCGTAAGTCACGAGCGTGTCGTACAGCGCGTGCACGATGATGTTGCCGGTCTGTTCGTAGACGAGTCCCGGGTCGAGGGTCTTCAGCACGAACGAGGTGTCGACCGTGAGGGTCCCACCGCCGCCCGAGGCTGCATTGTTCGATGAAGCTGAACAACCGGCGAGCACGAGTGCGGCGACGGCGAGAGATGAGGCCAGTGCGAGGGGTTTCGCGAAGGATGAAGTCATCGTCGATCTTCCTGTGATCAAGGGGCAGGACGCAGTAGAGTTCTGGGAAGTTGATCCGGTTGCTCGCGCGTTCGGGGGAACGGATTTCAATCTGATCGAGATTTTCAATCCGATTAAAAGATACAATCACATTGAAATCGAAGATGCAACAGTCATCCGTTCGATCGAAAGGATCGATGAATCACGTGCTCGGCGAACGCCTCAAATCCCTCAGGGCCGCGAAGGGTCTCACCCTGCGGCAGCTCTCCGACCTGTCCGGCCTCTCGGTCAGCATGCTCAGCCAGATCGAGAGCGGCTCGGCCGACCCGAGTCTCGGTTCGCTGCGCAAGCTCGCCCAGGTGTTCGAAGCCTCGATCGCCACGCTGTTCAGCGATCCGGATGCCCCCAACGTTTCCGTCAGCCGGCCGGGCGCCCGGCATCGACTCAGCGGATCCGACGCGGGCTTCGTCTACGAGCGCCTGACCCCGGGACGCGGCGACCTCGAAGTCCTCACCGCCGACATCCCCCCGGGGGCCGCGAGCTCCGCACACCCCTGGGCCCACCCGTCGACCGAGTGCGTCTTCGTCATCAGCGGGGAACTCACCGTCGAGATCGCGGGGCAGACGTACATCATCGTAGGAAGCGAGTCGATCACCTTCGACTCCCGCCAGCCGCATCGCTACATGAACGCCAGTGACGCGATGACCTCGATCGTCGTCTCGGTCACTCCGCCATCGCCGTGATATGACCCCGACGCGGCCCACGGCCCGGCAAACGAAGAAGCCCGCCACCCCGAATGGGGCGGCGGGCTTCTTCGTGAGCGAAGTGCTTACTCGGACTTCTTCTCGACAGCGTCCTCGGCGGTAGCCTCAGCGGCTTCGCCCTCGGCCTGCGACTCGGCACCGGCGTCGGCGGCGTCCTCCGTGGGAGCCTCCTCAGCGGGCGTCTCCTCGACGACCTCAGCCGGCTCCTCGACCTTTTCGGCCTTCGGCGCAGCGGCCTTCTTGGTCGACTTCGCCTTCGGGGTGACGGGCTCGAGGACGAGCTCGATCACGGCCATCGGAGCGTTGTCGCCCTTACGGTTGCCGACCTTCGTGATGCGGGTGTAGCCACCCTCCCGCTCGGCGACGAGCGGCGCGATCTCGGAGAAAAGGATGTGCACGACTTCCTTGTCACCGATGACCGACAGCACGCGACGACGCGCGTGCAGGTCGCCACGCTTGGCGAAGGTGATCAGACGCTCAGCGAGGGGACGAAGGCGCTTCGCCTTGGTCTCGGTCGTCTTGATCGACTTGTGGGTGTAGAGCGCCGCCGCGAGGTTGGCAAGCATGAGGCGCTCGTGTGCGGGGCCGCCTCCGAGGCGGGGACCCTTAGTGGGCTTGGGCATAATCGTCTAACTCCTGGTCAGAAAGGTCGGGTATCAGAAGGACTCGTCTTCGCTGCCGCCGTAGAAGTGGGAGCCGTCGAAACCGGGCACCGAATCCTTGAGCGACAGACCGAGCGAGATGAGCTTGTCGCGCACCTCGTCGACCGACTTCTGGCCGAAATTACGGATGTTCATGAGCTGCGTCTCCGACAGGGCGACGAGCTCAGAAACGGTGTTGATGCCCTCACGCTTCAGGCAGTTGTACGAGCGGACCGACAGGTCGAGGTCCTCGATCGGCATCGACAGCTCGCTGGAGTTCACAGCCTCCACCGGCGCCGGGCCGATCTCGATGCCCTCGGCCTCGACGTTCAGCTCGCGGGCGAGACCGAACAGCTCGGTGAGCGTCTTGGCAGCCGAAGCGACAGCGTCGCGGGGGCTGATCGCCGACTTGGTCTCGACGTCCAGGACGAGCTTGTCGAAGTCGGTGCGCTCCCCGGCACGGGTCGCGTCGACGCGGTAGCTGACCTTGAGGACCGGCGAGTAGATCGAGTCGATCGGGATCTGACCGGCCTCGGCGTACTCGTTGCGGTTCTGCGTCGCGGAGACGTAGCCACGGCCACGCTCGATCGTGAGCTCGAGCTCGAACTTGGCGGTGTCGTTGAGCGTCGCGATGACCAGCTCGGGGTTGTGCACCTCGACACCGGCCGGAGCCGAGATGTCGGCGGCGGTGACTTCGCCCGCTCCGGTCTTGCGCAGGTACGCGGTGATGGGCTCATCGCGCTCCGAGGAGACGACGAGCTGCTTGATGTTGAGGATGATCTCGGTGACATCCTCCTTCACGCCGGGGATGGTGCTGAACTCGTGCAGCACGCCGTCGATGCGAACGCTGGTGACAGCAGCACCGGGGATCGACGACAGCAGGCTGCGGCGCAGCGCGTTGCCGATCGTGTAACCGAAGCCGGGCTCCAGAGGCTCGATGATGAACCGGCTACGGTTCTCGACGATCTTTTCCTCGGTCAGTGTGGGACGCTGTGCAATAAGCACTCTGTGTTCCTTTCGATCACATGCCCGCTATATGACATGTGGTGGGGTGAGGTCTTGAGTTGTGGAAGTCGATGCCCGTACGCGGGCGTCGAGCCGCTCGGACCATGGAGGGCCGAGCGGCTCGAAGCGCGTATCAGACGCGGCGACGCTTCGGCGGGCGGCAACCGTTGTGCGCCTGCGGAGTGACGTCCTGGATCGAACCCACCTCGAGGCCGGCGGCCTGCAGCGAGCGGATCGCCGTCTCGCGGCCGGAGCCCGGACCCTTCACGAGGACGTCGACCTTCTTGACACCGTGCTCCGCGGCCTGACGGGCTGCGGACTCGGCTGCCATGCCGGCGGCGTACGGGGTCGACTTGCGGGAGCCCTTGAAGCCCACGCCACCCGACGATGCCCAGGCGATGACGGCGCCGGACGGGTCGGTGATCGAAACGATGGTGTTGTTGAACGTCGACTTGATGTGGGCCTGGCCCAGCGCGATGTTCTTCTTTTCCTTGCGGCGCGGCTTGCGCGCGGCGGCCTTGGGTGCAGCCATGAAAATGTTCTCCTAGTCCCTGGGGCCGCGCTTAGCGGGCCTTCTTCTTGCCTGCGACGGTGCGCTTCGGGCCCTTGCGGGTACGGGCGTTGGTCTTGGTGCGCTGACCACGGACCGGGAGACCACGACGGTGGCGGATGCCCTCGTAGGAGCCGATCTCGACCTTGCGGCGGATGTCTGCGGCGACCTCGCGGCGCAGGTCACCCTCCACCTTGTAGTTGCCTTCGATGTAGTCGCGGAGGGCGATCAGCTGGTCGTCGCTGAGGTCCTTCACGCGGATGCTCTCGTCGATCTCCGTCGCCTTGAGGATCTCGACCGAGCGGGTACGGCCGACGCCGTAGATGTAGGTAAGGGCGATCACCACGCGCTTGTCGCGCGGGATGTCAACGCCGGCAAGACGTGCCATGCGGTTCTCCTGGGTGTTGTGGAGGTGTGGGACAGGATCGGTGCCCGGGCCTCCGCCCGAGGTGTCCCCCGCTTCCGCGGGTTCTGATCCTGCCGTCGTGTGTGTTCAGTTGTGAGATGTGCGTGAGCGATGCCGCACAGCGAGGGACTCAGCCCTGGCGCTGCTTGTGACGCGGGTTGCTCTTGCAGATCACCATGACGCGGCCGTGACGGCGGATCACCTTGCAGTGATCGCAGATGGGCTTGACGCTGGGGTTGACCTTCATGATGTTTCCTGTTCGCTGTCTTCGTACCGCCCCGGACCGGGGCAGGCCGTTACTTCTCGACCGATCAGCGGTAGCGGTAGACGATACGGCCGCGGGTCAGGTCGTAGGGGCTGAGCTCCACGACCACACGGTCCTCGGGGATGATACGGATGTAGTTCTGCCGCATCTTGCCGGAGATCGTTGCAAGGACCTTGTGTCCGTTGCTGAGCTCAACGCGGAACATCGCGTTGGGCAGAGCCTCGGAGATCACGCCCTCGATCTCGATGACACCGTCTTTCTTAGCCATAGCCTCGCTGACGCTTCTGCAGATCGGTCGATCTGCGGTGGGTGAATGGGTTGTGGTGCTGCACCGACGGACACGCCGAATCAAGGCACAAAGCACCAAAGATCTATGTTAGACGCTCGATTACCATCCGGCAACTCGGGCGTCCGGGGCGGGAAGCCGACCGGTCAGCCGATCAGCTGCTCCATCTTGGAGATGTCCCCGGCCTGGAGGTCGAGACGCTCGCCGTTGACCTCGATGGTCGGCGTTCCGGCGATCTCGTGGGCCTTCGCCTGCGCCGCACCGAACTTGCGGTACGTCTCGTCGGTGATGCACGAGACCGCGTCGTCCGCACCGACCTGTGTCGCGAAGCCGGCGATCTGGTCGTTCGTGAGACCGGAAGAGTTCTCCGCCGGCTGGTTCTCGAACAGCGTCTTCGCGAAATCGAGGTACAGGTCAGGGTTCGACTCCGCGACGCAGAAGGCCGCACCGGCAGAGCGCGACGAGAAGTCCGTGCCCTGCGAGAAACGGTCGAGGATCGCGATCGGGTGGTACTCGAGCGTGATGCGCCCGTCTGCCGCAGCCGCCTCCAGCTGCTCTCCGTACTGATCCTCGAAGCTCTTGCAGATGGGGCACTGGAAGTCCAGGAACACCGCGACCGTGTCTTCACCGTCCCCGAAGGAGATCGCGCCCGTCTCCGGGTCGAACGTGTCGTTGGCACTGGGTGCGGCGCCGGGTGAGGTCGCCTGGTTGTTGAGGAACACCACGAGTCCACCGATCGCCACCAGCACCACGACCACGGCGATGGAGACGCCGATCGCGAACCAGTTGGTGTTGCTCTTCGCCGCTGCCATTACTTTCCGATCTCTCGAGGCTCGACCCCGAACGGGGCGAGTCCGGCTCTTCCACCATCGGGCGCGGTCAGCACCCAGATACCTCCATCATGCAGGGCGACGCTATGTTCCCAATGGGAGCCATCGGTTCCGTCGACGGTCGTGACGGTCCAGTCATCCTCTTCGATGAAGGTCGCTTCTCCGCCGGCGGTGACCATCGGCTCGATCGCGAGCACGAGTCCCGGTTTGACGTCTTCCCCGCGATCGGGTGTGCGGTAGTTGAAGACGCTGGGGGCCTCGTGCATCTTGCGCCCGATGCCGTGACCGACGTACTCGCGAAGGATGCCGTACGGCTCACCGGAGACCGCGGAAGGGCCCTGCGCCTCGATGTACCCCTGGATGGCCGCACCGATCTCATCGATCGACGACGCGGATGCCATGGCGGCGATTCCGGCCCACATCGAGCCCTCCGTGACGCGGGAGAGCTCCTCGCGCTGTGCGACCAGTTCGGGCCGCTCCGGATCGGGCACCACGACGGTGATGGCACTGTCGCCGTTCCATCCCTGGAACTGCGCACCGCAGTCGACGGAGACGATGTCCCCCGGCTGCAGCACCCGCTCCCCCGGGATGCCGTGGACGACCTGCTCATTCACCGAGATGCAGGTGGTGTGGTGGTAGCCGCGCACGAGTTGGAAGTTGGACTCCGCACCGCGTGACAAGATCGCGCGGTTCGCGACGGTGTCGAGCTCCAGCGTGGTGACGCCGGCCTTGATCATCGGGCGGACGGCGTCCAGTGCTGCGGCGGTGATGAGCCCGGGCTCGACCATGGCTCGCAGTTGAGCCGGGGTCTTGTAGATCGACCGGCGGAACATCTCAGGAGGCGGAGGCCGCGAGACGCAGACCGCGCGCGGCCAGAGCATCCGCGATGCGCTCGGTGATCTCGTCGAGGGAGCCGACACCGTCGATGCGGTCGACGATGCCCTTGGCGCCGTAGACCTCGAGGATCGGCGCGGTCTCGCGCTCGTAGATGTCGAGCCGGTGGCCGATGGCCTCCGGGGTGTCATCCGAACGTCCCTGCTCGGTCGCGCGCAGGGACAGACGCGACAGGCTCTCCTCGCGCGGCACGTCGAGGAGGATGACGGCGTCGAGGGCCTCCCCCCGCTCCGCGAGGAACGACTCCAGGTGAGCGACCTGCGCGGTGTTGCGCGGGTACCCGTCGAGCAGGAAGCCCCGCGCGGCGTCGGGCTGCGAAAGCCGGTCGCGCACGATCTCGCTCGTCAGCTCGTCCGGAACGAGGTCGCCCTTGTCGAGGATCGCTGTGACCTGCTGGCCGAGAGGCGTGCCCTCCTTGATGTTCGCGCGGAAGATGTCACCGGTCGACACGACCGGGATGCCGTAGGACTCGGCGATGCGCACGCCCTGCGTGCCCTTTCCGGAGCCCTGCGGGCCGACGATGAGAAGACGTGCGGATGCTGTCATCGGAGAAGCCCTTCATAGTGACGCTGCTGGAGCTGCGCATCGATCTGCTTGACCGTCTCGAGACCGACACCGACGATGATCAGGATCGACGCGCCACCGAACGGGAAGTTCTGGTTGGCGCCGACCGTGGCCAGAGCGATCAGCGGGATGAGCGCGATCAGACCGAGGTACAGCGAGCCGGGAAGCGTGATGCGGGTGAGCACGTAGTCGAGGTACTCGGCCGTGGGACGCCCTGCACGGATGCCCGGGATGAAGCCGCCGTACTTCTTCATGTTGTCCGCGACCTCGACCGGGTTGAACGTGATCGCCACGTAGAAGTAGGTGAAGCCGATGATCAGCAGGAAGTACGCGGCCATGTAGACCGGGCTGTTGCCCGTCGTGAAGTTCGCGCTGATCCACGAGACCCAGGCGGGCGGCGTCGAGCCGTCCTGCGGGGTGTTGAACTGAGCGATGAGCGCGGGGATGTAGAGCAGCGACGACGCGAAGATCACGGGGATCACACCCGCCATGTTGACCTTGATCGGGATGTAGGTGTTCGTCCCGCCATAGGTACGGCGACCGACCATGCGCTTGGCGTATTGGACCGGGATCCTTCGCTGGGATTGCTCGACGAAGACGACGAGTCCCATCACGACGATTCCGACGAGCAGCACCAGGAGGAAGACCTCGAAGCCCTTGGTCTGCCAGATGAGCCCCATGGCGCCGGGGAACGTCGCGGCGATCGAGGTGAAGATGAGCAGGGACATGCCGTTGCCGATGCCGCGCTCGGTGACGAGCTCGGCGAACCACATGATCAGACCGGTACCGGCCGTCATCGCCATGATGATGAGCAGCTGCGCCCACCACACGTCGTTGGTCAGGAGCTGCTGGCAGGCGGCGAGATCTGTCGTCCCGAAGAGCTGACCGCTGCGCGCGACCGTGACGAGGGTCGTCGACTGGAGCAGCGCGAGAGCGATCGTGAGGTAGCGCGTGTACTGGGTCAGGCGGGCCTGACCGGCCTGGCCTTCCTTGTGCAGCGCCTCGAAGTGCGGGATGACCACGCGCAGGAGCTGCGTGATGATCGTCGCGGTGATGTACGGCATGACACCGAGCGCGAAGATCGACAGCTGCAGCAGCGCGCCACCGGAGAAGAGGTTGACCAGTCCGAGCAGACCATCGGTGCCCGCGTTGGCGGCGAGACACTCTTCGACGTTCGGGAAGTTCACGAACGGTGCCGGGACGTTGGAGCCGAGCCGGTAGATCGCGATGATGGCGAGGGTGAAACCGATCTTCCGACGCAGGTCGGGGGTGCGGAAGATCCGCGCGATGGCGCTAAACAAGGACGTTCCTCCTGAAAAGGTTGCCGATTCCCGAAGGACGGCTGAAAGACCAGGGTAACGCAAACCGGGCTTCCCGGAATTCGCCACCGATACCAGGCCCGCCGGATGCGGCCCCAGAGCGAGGTCTCGGAGTGTGAAACCACAAGAGGGGCCGGAGAATCTCCGGCCCCTCTTGCACTGCGGTTACTTGACGGATCCGCCCGCCGCGACGATCTTCTGCTCGGCGGAACCCGAGACCTTGTCGACCGAAACGGTGAGCTTCACGGCGATGTCGCCGTTACCGAGAACCTTGACCTTCTCGTTCTTGCGAACGGCACCCTTGGCGACCAGGTCGCCCACGGTGACGTCGCCACCCTTGGGGTACAGCTCCGCGAGCTTCTCCAGGTTCACGACCTGGTACTCCACGCGGAACGGGTTCTTGAACCCGCGCAGCTTCGGGGTGCGCATGTGCAGCGGCATCTGCCCACCCTCGAAGCCGACGCGAACGGTGTTGCGCGCCTTGGTGCCCTTGGTACCACGACCAGCGGTCTTACCCTTGGAGCCCTCACCACGGCCGACGCGAGTCTTGGCGGTGTTGGATCCGGGGACGGGACGCAGGTGGTGCACCTTCAGCACGCCGGGGCGGGACGCCGGAGCGTCCTTCGCGGGCGCAGCCTTCTTGGCAGCCGGCTTCTTGGCGGGAGCCTCAGCCTTGGCGTCGGCTGCTGCGCTCTTGGCCGGAGCCTTCTTCGCAGCAGGCTTCTTCTCGGCAGCAGCCTTGGGGGCTGCAGCCTTCTTCGGGGCCTTCTCAGCCTCGACGGCCTCGTTCTTCTCAGCCATTAGTCGATCTCCTCAACCTTGACGAGGTGGGCGACGGTCTTGACGTAACCGCGCGTCTGCGCGTCGTCGGGGCGGACGGTGGTGTCACCGATCCGCTTGAGACCGAGGCTGCGCAGCGTGTCGCGCTGGTTCTGCTTCTCGCTCACCTTGGACTTGATCTGCGTGACCTTCAGTCGCGCGGCCATCAGGCACCTACCTTCTGTGCGGCGATGGCCTCGGCCTCGGCGCGGACGAGACGCGCAGGGGCGACCTGGTCGAACTCGAGGCCACGACGTGCGGCGACCGCACGAGGCTCCTCGAGCTGCTTCAGGGCGGTGACCGTCGCGTGCACGATGTTGATCGTGTTCGACGAGCCGAGCGACTTCGACAGCACGTCGTGGATACCGGCGCACTCGAGCACGGCGCGGACCGGACCACCGGCGATGACACCGGTACCGGCAGCGGCCGGGCGGAGCAGGACCACACCAGCGGCGGCCTCACCCTGCACGGGATGCGGGATGGTGCTGCCGACGCGCGGAACGCGGAAGAAGTTGCGCTTGGCCTCTTCGACACCCTTCGAGATGGCCAGGGGGACCTCACGGGCCTTGCCGTAGCCGACGCCGACCAGACCGTTGCCGTCACCGACGACCACGAGAGCGGTGAAGCTGAAGCGACGACCACCCTTCACGACCTTCGAGACACGGTTGATGGTGACGACGCGCTCCAGGAACTGGTTGTCACCACGGTCGCGCGAGTTGCGGTCGCGGCCACCCTGGTTGCGGTCACCACGGCCACCACGGCGGCCGTCGCGCTGATCGCGAGCCGGCTCTGCCTGCGTGGTGCCTGCAGCCGTCTCGGAAGTGGCAGCAGCCGCTTCGGTCACTTCGTTCTCCTTGTTGTCACTCACAGTGCCAGACCCCCCTCACGGGCGCCGTCGGCGATGGCGGCGACACGACCGGCGTAGCGGTTGCCGCCACGGTCGAACACTGCCTCGGAAACGCCTGCGGCCTTCGCGCGCTCGGCGAGGAGCTCGCCGACCTTGCGGGCCTTGGCGGTCTTGTCACCCTCGAGCGAGCGCAGGTCGGTCTCGAGCGTCGAAGCCGACGCGACGGTGTGACCCTTGCTGTCGTCGACCAGCTGCACGAAGACGTGGCGGGCCGAACGGTTGACGACGAGACGCGGACGCGCCTCGGTGCCGACGACCTTCTTGCGAAGGCGGGCGTGACGACGCGCGCGGGCGTCAGACTTTGACTTGAGAGCCATGGTTACTTACCACTCTTTCCGGCCTTGCGACGCACGTTCTCGCCGGCGTAGCGCACACCCTTGCCCTTGTACGGCTCAGGCTTGCGGATCTTGCGGATGTTCGCAGCTGCCTCACCGACAGCCTGCTTGTCGATCCCGCTGACGGTGAGCTTGGTGGTGCCCTCGACCGTGAGCGTGATGCCGGCGGGCGGGTCGACCAGGACCGGGTGCGAGAAGCCGAGGGCGAACTCGACCGAGCTCCCCTTCTGCTGCACGCGGTAACCGGTGCCGACGACCTCGAGACCCTTGGTGTATCCCTGGGTCACGCCGATGATGTTGTTGTTGATGAGCGTGCGGGTCAGGCCGTGAAGCGACCGCGACTCGCGCTCGTCGTCGGGACGGGAGACCAGAACCTGGTTCTCCTCGACCGCGACCTCGATGGGGCTGGCCACCGTGAGGGTGAGCTCACCCTTGGGGCCCTTCACCGCGACCTCACGGCCGTCGACCGAAACGGTCACGCCCGCAGGAACGTCGATGGGAAGTCGTCCAATACGCGACATTTCGAATTACCACACGTAGGCGAGAACTTCTCCGCCCACGCCCTTCTGCTCAGCCTGACGGTCGGTGAGAAGACCGGAGGAAGTGGACAGGATGGCCACGCCGAGGCCGCCGAGGACCGTGGGCAGCTCGGTCGACTTCGCGTAGACGCGGAGACCGGGCTTCGAGACGCGCTTGATGCCGGCGATGGAGCGCTCACGGTTGGGACCGTACTTCAGCGTCAGCGTGAGGTTCTTCCCGACGCGAGCGTCAGAGGTCTCCCAACCGGCGATGTAGCCCTCCTGCTGGAGGATCTCAGCGATGTGCGTCTTGAGCTTGCTCGACGGCAGGGTCACGGAATCGTGGTGCGCCGAGTTCGCGTTGCGCAGACGGGTCAGCAGATCTGCGACCGGGTCTGTCATTGTCATTGTTGTTTTCCTTTGTTCATGAGGTTCCGGCTGCCGTTACACGACAGACGGCCTGCGATGACACGCAATTTTCAATTGTACGTGCACATCGACGGGCTCAGTGACACGAGACCACTGAGCCCGTCAAGGGTGTTACGCCTGTGCGTCTTCCGAGCGGAACGGGAAGCCGAGGTGGCGGAGCAGTGCCCGACCCTCGTCATCCGTCTTCGCGGTGGTGACGACGGTGATGTCGAAACCGCGAACCCGGTCGATCTTGTCCTGATCGATCTCGTGGAACACGCTCTGCTCCTGGAGACCGAAGGTGTAGTTGCCGTTGCCGTCGAACTGCTTGGCCGAGAGACCGCGGAAGTCGCGGATACGGGGCAGAGCGAGCGAGACGAGGCGGTCCACGAACTCCCACGCGCGGTCACCACGGAGGGTGACGTGCGCTCCGATGGCCTGACCCTCACGCAGCTTGAACTGCGCGATGGACTTGCGGGCCTTCGTGACGATCGGCTTCTGGCCGGTGATCTTGGTGAGGTCGTCGACCGCGCCATCGATCACCTTGCTGTCGCGAGCTGCCTCGCCGACACCGGTGTTCACGACGACCTTGACCAGTCCGGGGATCTGCATGACGTTCGAGTAACCGAACTCTTCCTGCATCGCCTTCTTGATCTCGGTGTTGTACTTCTGCTTCAGGCGCGGCTGGATCTTGCCAGCCGGCGCGGCAGTGTCGGTGCTCATCAGAGGTCCTTACCGCTCTTCTTCGCGTAGCGCACGCGGACGGTGCGCTTCACGCCGTCCTTCGTCTGCTCCTCGACCCGGTGGCCGACCTTGGTCGGCTTCTTGGTCGAGGGGTCGACGAGTGCGACGTTCGAGATGTGGATGGAGGCTTCGACGGTCTCGAGGCCTCCGGTCTTGGTGCCACGCTGCGTCTGTCCGACGCGGGTGTGCTTGGTGACGTAGTTCACGCCTTCGACGATGACGCGGTTCTTGTCGGAAAGGACGTCGAGGACCTTGCCCTGCTTACCGCGGTCGCCGCCACGCTCCTGCGTGGCACCCGTGATGACCTGAACCAGGTCACCCTTCTTGATCTTCGCCATGATTAGATGACCTCCGGCGCCAGCGAGACGATCTTCATGAACTTCTTGTCACGAAGCTCACGACCGACCGGTCCGAAGATACGGGTGCCGCGGGGCTCCCCGTCGTTCTTCAGGATCACGGCGGCGTTCTCGTCGAACTTGATGTAGGAGCCGTCCGGACGACGGACCTCCTTCTTGGTGCGGACGATGACCGCCTTGACGACGTCGCCCTTCTTGACGTTGCCACCGGGGATCGCGTCCTTGACGGTCGCGACGATGGTGTCGCCGAGGCCCGCGTAGCGGCGCTTCGAGCCACCGAGAACGCGGATCGTGAGCAGCTCCTTGGCGCCGGTGTTGTCGGCGACCTTGAGTCGGGATTCCTGCTGGATCACTTGGCCTTCTCCAGAATCTCCACCAGGCGCCAGCGCTTCGTGGCGCTGAGCGGGCGGGTCTCGTTGATCAGGACCAGGTCGCCGATGCCGGCGGTGTTCGCCTCATCGTGCGCCTTGACCTTCGAGGTGCGGCGGATGACCTTGCCGTAAAGCGGGTGCTTCACGCGGTCCTCGACCTCGACCACGATGGTCTTGTCCATCTTGTCGCTGACGACGTAGCCGCGACGCGCCTTGCGGTAGCCGCGTGCAGCGGTGTCGCGGACGTCGTGCTCGGACGACTCGTGTCCTGCGGCCTGCGTCTCCGCAGTCGCTTCCTTCTTGGTGGCCATCACTCAGCCTCTTCCTTCACGGCGTCGTCGGCGGAGTCCGCCTTCTTCGCCTTCGACTTGGTCGCCTTCTTGGCCGGAGCCTCGACCGGAGCGGGCGTCGCACGGATGCCCAGCTCGCGTTCGCGGATCACGGTGTAGAGACGCGCGATGTCGCGCTTGACGGCGCGGATGCGGCCGTGGCTCTCCAGCTGGCCGGTGGCCGACTGGAAACGGAGGTTGAACAGCTCCTCCTTGGCCTTGCGCAGCTCCTCGACGAGGCGCTGGTCTTCGAATGTGTCGAGCTCTGCCGGGGCGAGCTCCTTGGTGCCGATCGCCATTACGCGTCGCCCTCCTCGCGCTTGATGATGCGTGCCTTGAGCGGCAGCTTGTGAATTGCTCGGGTCAGAGCTTCGCGAGCGAGCTGCTCGTCGACACCCGCGACCTCGAAGAGGACACGGCCCGGCTTGACGTTGGCGACCCACCACTCGGGGGAACCCTTACCGGAACCCATGCGGGTCTCGGCAGGCTTCTTCGTGAGCGGACGGTCGGGGTAGATGTTGATCCACACCTTTCCACCACGCTTGATGTGACGGGTCATCGCGATACGAGCGGACTCGATCTGACGGTTCGTCACGTAAGCGGGCGAAAGCGCCTGGATACCGTACTCGCCGAAGGAGACCTTCGTGCCGCCGGTGGCCTGACCCGAGCGCCCGGGGTGGTGCTGCTTGCGGAACTTGACCTTACGGGGGATGAGCATTATGCCGACGCTCCTTCTGCGACAGGTGCCTCGTTGCGCGGGGCACGGCGGCGGTCGCCACCACGGTCGTCACGACGAGCCTTGGGTGCGTTGGCCTGCTCGCGAGCGAGCTCCTTCGCGGTCAGGTCGCCCTTGTAGATCCAGACCTTCACGCCGATGCGGCCGAAGGTGGTCTTCGCCTCGTAGAAGCCGTAGTCGATGTTCGCGCGCAGCGTGTGCAGCGGCACACGACCCTCGCGGTAGAACTCCGAACGGCTCATCTCGGCGCCGCCGAGGCGGCCGGAGACCTGAATACGGATGCCCTTGGCGCCGGCGCGCTGAGCGCCCTGCAGACCCTTGCGCATCGCACGACGGAACGCCACACGAGCAGAGAGCTGCTCGGCGATGCCCTGCGCAACGAGCTGAGCGTCGGCCTCGGGGTTCTTGACCTCGAGGATGTTCAGCTGGATCTGCTTGCCCGAGAGCTTCTCGAGGTCGCCGCGGATGCGCTCGGCCTCGGCTCCACGACGACCGATCACGATGCCCGGACGGGCGGTGTGGATGTCGACGCGGACGCGGTCACGGGTGCGCTCGATCTCGATGTTCGAGACACCGGCGCGGTCGAGCTGCGTCTTGAGCAGGTTGCGGATCTTGATGTCCTCGGCGACGTAGTCGGCGTAACGCTGCCCCGGCTTCGTCGAGTCAGAGAACCAACGCGAGACGTGGTCCGTCGTGATGCCGAGACGGAAGCCGTACGGGTTTACCTTCTGTCCCATTACTTGCTCGCCTTCTTGTTGCTGTCGCCCGTGGCGGCCGGAGCTGCCTCAGGCGTCGAGAGCACGACCGTGATGTGGCTCGTGCGCTTCTTGATCTGGAAAGCGCGACCCTGTGCACGGGGCTGGAAACGCTTGAGCGTCGTGCCCTCGTCGACGTACGCGTTCGCCACGTACAGGTCCTGCTCGTCGAGGAATTCGCCGTCGCGATCCGCCTTCACCTGCGCGTTGGCCATGGCCGACGCGACAAGCTTGTAGATCGGCTCGCTGGCGCTCTGCTGCGCGAACTTCAGGATGGCGAGAGCCTCCTGAGCCTGCTTGCCCTTGATGAGCGCGACGACACGGCGAGCCTTCTGAGGGGTCACGCGGATGTGTCGCACGCGTGCGATCGATTCGACCATTAGCGGCGCCGCCCCTTCTTGTCGTCCTTCTCGTGACCGCGGAAGGTGCGGGTGGGCGCGAACTCGCCCAGCTTGTGACCGACCATGGTCTCGGACACGAACACAGGGATGTGCTTGCGTCCGTCGTGGACCGCGATCGTGTGACCCAGCATGGCCGGGATGATCATGGACCGACGGGACCAGGTCTTGATGACGTTCTTGGTGCCGGCTTCGTTCTGCACGACCACCTTGCGAAGCAGGTGATCGTCGACGAAGGGGCCCTTCTTAAGACTGCGAGGCATCTTCTCTTACTCCTACTTGCGCTTCTTGCCGGCGTTACGACGACGCACGATGTACTTGTCGCTTTCCTTGTTGGCGTGACGGGTACGACCCTCCGCCTGGCCCCACGGGGAGACGGGGTGACGACCACCGGAGGTCTTGCCCTCACCACCACCGTGCGGGTGGTCGACCGGGTTCATCGCGACACCACGGACCGTCGGGCGGACGCCCTTCCAGCGCATACGGCCGGCCTTGCCCCAGTTGATGTTCGACTGCTCGGCGTTGCCGACCTCGCCGATGGTCGCGCGGCAGCGCGCATCGACGTTGCGGATCTCACCCGAGGGGAGACGCAGCTGGGCGTAGGGGCCGTCCTTGGCGACGAGACGGACGGATGCACCGGCCGAACGTGCCATCTTCGCGCCGCCGCCGGGGCGGAGCTCGATCGCGTGGATGACGGTACCGGTGGGGATGTTCTTCAGCGGGAGGTTGTTACCCGGCTTGATGTCAGCCCCGGCACCCGACTCGACGATGTCGCCCTGCTTCAGCTTCGCCGGAGCGAGGATGTAGCGCTTCTCACCGTCGAAGTAGTGCAGCAGCGCGATGCGCGCGGTGCGGTTGGGGTCGTACTCGATGTGAGCGACCTTGGCGTTGACGCCGTCCTTGTCATTGCGACGGAAGTCGATGACGCGGTACTGGCGCTTGTGGCCACCACCGATGTGACGGGTCGTGATGCGGCCCTGGTTGTTGCGACCACCGGTCTTCGAGAGCGGGCGCAGCAGCGACTTCTCCGGCGTCGATCGAGTGATCTCGGCGAAGTCAGCCACCGACGAGCCGCGACGGCCCGGGGTCGTGGGCTTGTACTTGCGAATAGCCATGATTGTCCTTATCCCCCGGATCAGCCGATTGCCGTGAAGATGTCGATGGTGCCCGACTTCAGGGTGACGATGGCGCGCTTGGTGTCCTTGCGCTTGCCGGTTCCGAAGCGGGTGCGGCGAGCCTTGCCGACGCGGTTGAGGGTGTTGACCCCTGCGACCTTGACGCCGAAGATCTTCTCGATGGCGAGCTTGATCTCGGTCTTCGAAGCGCGCGGGTCGACGAGGAAGGTGTACTTTCCTTCATCGATGAGCCCGTAGCTCTTCTCGGACACGACCGGCTTCAGGATGATGTCGCGCGGGTCCTTGTTCAGGGCCGTCTGGAGAACAGATGCCTGCTCGCTCATGCGGAGACCTCCTGGTTGGCGCCGGACTTGGAGGCGATGAAGCCCTCGAGCGCGGCCTGGGTGAAGACGATGTCGTCGGAGACGAGCACGTCGTATGCGTTGAGCTGGTCGAACGTCAGCACGTGCAGGTTCGACAGGTTGCGGATGCTCTTCAGCGTCACGTCGTCGCCCCGCTCGATGACGACGAGCACGTTCTTCGACGAGACGACGTTGGTGAGGAAGCTCACGGCGGTCTTGGTCGAGGGCGTGCCGTCGATCCCGAAGGAGTCGATGGCGTGGATGCGGTCTCCGCGGAAGCGGTCGCTGAGCGCGCCCAGCAGGGCGGCGGCGATCATCTTCTTGGGGGTGCGCTGCGAGTAGTCACGCGGCTTCGGGCCGTGGACGATGCCACCACCGGTCATGTGCGGCGCGCGGATGGAACCCTGACGGGCGTTACCCGTGCCCTTCTGCTTGAAGGGCTTGCGGCCGGCACCGGAGACCTCGCCACGACGCTTGGTCGAGTGCGTGCCCTGGCGTGCCGCCGCGAGCTGCGCGACGACGACCTGGTGGATGAGCGGGATGTTCGTCTTGGCGTCGAACAGTGCGGCGGGAAGCTCGATGGAGCCTGCCTTCTTGCCGTCTGCCTTGAGGACGTCGAGCGCGAGAGTGGAGTCAGCCATGATCAGGCACCCTTCACTGCGTTGCGGACATAGACGATGCGACCACGAGCACCGGGGACGGCGCCCTTGACGAGCATGAGTCCCTTCTCGATGTCGATGGCGTGCACCGTGAGGTTGAGGACGGTCACGCGCTCGCCACCCATACGGCCGGCCATGCGCATGCCCTTGAAGACGCGGCTCGGGGTCGACGATGCGCCGATGGAGCCGGGCTTGCGGTGGTTGCGGTGTGCACCGTGCGAAGCCGAGACGCCCTTGAAGTTGTGGCGCTTCATGACACCGGCGAAGCCCTTGCCCTTGCTCGTGCCGACGACGTCGACGAGCTGGCCTGCCTCGAAGGTGCCGTCGACCGTGAGCTCCTGGCCCAGGGTGTAGTCGCCGGCGTCCGCGGTGCGGATCTCGGTGACGTGACGACGCGGCGTGACGCCGGCTGCCTCGAAGTGAGCGGAGAGCGGCTTGTTCACCTTGCGGGGGTCGATCTGGCCGTAGGCGATCTGCACGGCGTTGTAGCCGTCCTTCTCGGGGGTACGGACCTGGGTGACCACGTTCGGTGCCAGCTCGATGACGGTGACGGGAACGAGCTTGCCGCTCTCGTTCCAGACCTGGGTCATGCCGAGCTTCGTGCCGAGCATGCCCTTGGAAACCTTGGAATTGATGTCAGCCATGTCGAACCTCAGAGCTTGATCTCGATGTTGACATCGGCCGGCAGGTCGAGACGCATCAGCGAGTCGACAGCCTTGGGCGTCGGGTCGACGATGTCGATCAGACGCTTGTGGGTGCGCATCTCGAAGTGCTCGCGGCTGTCCTTGTACTTGTGGGGCGACCGGATGACGCACACGACGTTCTTCTCGGTCGGAAGGGGCACGGGGCCGACGACGGTTGCGCCCGCACGGGTCACGGTGTCGACGATCTTGCGTGCGGACGTGTCGATGACCTCGTGGTCATACGACTTCAGGCGAATGCGGATCTTCTGTCCCGCCATTGTCTGCTCTCTCTCTTTAGGCGTCTTACCGTCCGGGACCGGGTGGCCCTGGGGCATTGGACGCACGTCGGCGCTGTTCGCGCCTCGGCACGAGAACGGCTCTCACGAGTCGATCTGCTGCACCACTGTTCTTCTGTCAGCCGGAAGCCGCGAGGCGACCGGATGCCGACCTTCCACCGCGCACGGCGGAACCCTTCATCATGAGGGGGTGTCGGGGTGTGTTCTGCTACCCGCGGCCTAGAACCCTGCGCCGTCCCGGAGGAGGCGCCGTCTATGCACTGCCCTGGCAGTGATCCGTTGCACGCACAGCGGCAACGGAATATCGAACCTGTCTATTCTGCCACGGCCGATTTCACTTCTGCAAACCCGGGCGTGTCGCGGTCGTCTCGCCGCGCCTCAGACGCGCGGCGGAGACGTCAGATCGCAGGAGATAGCGGGGCGAGGCATCCCCATGCCTCGCCCCGCTTGGGGAGGGCGTTCAGTGCGAGGGGGCACACCGAACGCGAGTAGCCCGGCGTGAAGGGACGCCGAGCTCCTCGACCGAGGGCGCGGCGGAAGACCCGCCGCGCAGGCAGGGAGACGCTCAGGCGCAGTGGCTGCGCGCGTCGCACGATGATCCCCAAGATCGCATATCCCCAGTTTGGACGCGGATGACCGCGTGTTCCCGGAAACCGAACCCCTTCGGCTTCCATGACCGCAAGATCCCCAGGCGGTCGAGACGATCTTACTCGATGCAGGAGCGAATCCGCCACATTTGACACCGGGTCTCACCGCCCGGCACCGAAAAGCGGCGCCCCACCACCGGTGGGGCGCCGCTCAGCGACGACGGGCGAGGCTACTCGTTGCCGACGGCCTTGTCCGCGCTGTCCCGGATCTCGTCGATCTTGTCCGCCGCGCCGGGTGCGATCTTCTTCGCGAAGTCGGCGACACCGTCGAGCACCTTGTCGCTGATGTCCTCCGCCTGCTCGCTCTTCACGGCTTCGGCGATCTTGTCCTTGTTCTGCTCGTAGAGGTCCTTGCCCTTGTTCACGGCGTCCTCGATACCCATGTGACTCCCCTTCTGAGACGTGTGCGGTCGTCCGATCGGGGCGACCACACTCATTGTGCATGTCCACCCCGCCGAAGGGAACCCTCGCCGCCCGTCCACGACAAAGGGGCCGGACCCGAAGGCCCGACCCCTTTGCGAGGAAGCAGATGCTTACTTGATGATCTTCGTGACCGTACCGGCGCCGACGGTGCGTCCACCCTCACGGATGGCGAAGCCGAGGCCCTCCTCCATGGCGATCGGCTGGATCAGCTCGACCGTCATGTCGGTGGTGTCGCCGGGCATGACCATCTCGGTGCCCTCGGGCAGCGAGATGACGCCGGTGACGTCGGTGGTGCGGAAGTAGAACTGCGGGCGGTAGTTCGTGTAGAACGGGTTGTGACGGCCACCCTCGTCCTTCGACAGGATGTACGCGGTGCCCTCGAAGTCGGTGTGCGGCGTGACCGAACCCGGCTTGACGATGACCTGACCGCGCTCGACGTCTTCACGCTTGGTACCGCGGAGCAGCAGACCACAGTTCTCGCCGGCCCAGGCCTCGTCGAGCTGCTTGTGGAACATCTCGATACCCGTGACCGTGGTCTTGACGGTCGGACGGAGTCCGACGATCTCGACCTCGGAGTTGATGGCCAGCGTGCCACGCTCGGCGCGACCCGTGACGACGGTTCCACGGCCGGTGATCGTGAAGACGTCCTCGACGGGCATCAGGAACGGCTTGTCGCGGTCACGCTCCGGGTCCGGAACGCTGTCGTCGACGGCCTGCATCAGGTCCAGGATCGCCTGGACCCACTTCTCGTCGCCCTCGAGGGCCTTGAGAGCGGAGACGCGGACGACAGGAGCGTCCTCGTCGAAGCCCTGGCCGGCGAGCAGCTCGCGGACCTCGAGCTCGACGAGCTCCAGGATCTCCTCGTCGTCGACCATGTCGGACTTGTTCAGCGCGACGAGCAGGTAGGGAACGCCGACCTGCTTGGCGAGCAGCACGTGCTCACGCGTCTGAGCCATCGGGCCGTCGGTGGCGGCGACCACGAGGATCGCGCCGTCCATCTGAGCCGCACCGGTGATCATGTTCTTGACGTAGTCGGCGTGGCCGGGAGCGTCGACGTGCGCGTAGTGGCGCTTCGGGGTCTCGTACTCGATGTGCGAGATGTTGATGGTGATACCACGCTGGCGCTCTTCCGGCGCCGAGTCGATGGAAGCGAAGTCACGCTGCACGTTGGTGTCGGACGGGTACTTGTCAGCAAGCACCTTCGAGATCGCTGCGGAGAGCGTGGTCTTGCCGTGGTCGACGTGACCGATCGTTCCGATGTTGACGTGCGGCTTGGTCCGCTCGAACTTGGCCTTAGCCACTGGGTCCTCCTCAGGACGTCGTTGTAGAGGTGACCGGGCACTGGTTTGCGACCGGTTCTCTACGGGTTAGGTTCTCAGTTTAGTAGAGAGGGAATGTGAAGTTGTAGGTGACCTGGGAACCCCGCGGCGCTTCGCCGTGCTCGGCGCCGCGGGGAACCCAGAAGGGTGATTACTCGCCCTTGGTCTTCTGGACGATCTCGTCCGCCACCGCGCGGGGAACCTCAGCGTAGCTGTGGAACTCCATCGAGTAGACGGCGCGGCCCGAGGTCTTCGAGCGCAGGTCGCCGATGTAGCCGAACATCTCGGACAGCGGCACCTGAGCGCGGACGACCTTGACGCCGGCGGCGTCTTCCATCGACTGGATCTGGCCACGGCGCGAGTTCAGGTCACCGATGACGTCGCCCATGTACTCCTCCGGAGTACGGACCTCGACGGCCATCAGCGGCTCGAGCAGCACGGGGTTGGCACGGCGAGCGGCCTCCTTGAAGCCCATGGAGCCCGCGATCTTGAACGCCATCTCCGAGGAGTCGACGTCGTGCGCTGCACCATCGACGATGGTCGCCTTGACGCCGACCATCGGGTAGCCCGCGAGCACACCGACGTTCATCGCGTCCTGGAAACCAGCATCGATCGAGCCGATGTACTCACGGGGGATGCGACCACCGGTGACGGCGTTCACGAACTCGTAAGTCGTCTCGGAGTCAAGCTCGAGCGGCTCGATGTTGAACTGGATCTTCGCGAACTGTCCAGAACCACCGGTCTGCTTCTTGTGCGTGTAGTCGTGCTTCTCGACGGTCTTGCGGATCGTCTCACGGTACGCGACCTGCGGCTTGCCGACGTTCGCCTCGACGCGGAACTCGCGCTTCATGCGGTCGACGAGGATGTCGAGGTGCAGCTCGCCCATGCCCTTGATGGTCGTCTGACCGGTCTCGGGGTTGAGCTCCGTGCGGAAGGTCGGGTCCTCCTCAGCGAGCTTCTGGATCGCGAGACCCAGCTTCTCCTGGTCGGCCTTGGTCTTCGGCTCGATCGCGACCTCGATCACGGGCTCCGGGAACGTCATCGACTCGAGGACGACCGGAGCTGCCGGGTCGGCGAGGGTGTCACCGGTGGTGGTGTCCTTCAGGCCGATGACCGCGTAGATGTTGCCGGCGGTCAGCGAGTCGACCGGGTTCTCCTTGTTGGCGTGCATCTGGAAGATCTTCCCGATGCGCTCCTTCTTGCCCTTGGTCGAGTTGACCACGGCGGAGCCCGAGTCGAGGTGACCCGAGTAGACGCGCACGTAGGTGAGGCGACCGAAGAACGGGTGCACGGCGACCTTGAAGGCCAGCGCCGAGAACGGGTCGTTGGCGTCGGGGTGACGCTCGATGATCGTGTCGTAGTCCTTCGGGTCGTGCGCCTCGATGGCACCGACGTCGAGGGGGTTCGGCAGGAAGTCGACGACCGCGTCGAGCATCGGCTGGACACCGCGGTTCTTGAACGCGGAGCCGCAGAGCACCGGGTAGATCTCGCTGGCGACGGTCAGCTTGCGGATCGCGCCCTTGATCTCGGCGACCGTGAGCTCCTCGCCGCCGAAGAACTTCTCGAGCAGCGCGTCGTCGGTCTCGGCGACGACCTCGAGGAGCTGCTGACGGTACTCGTCCGCCTTCTCCTTGAGGTCGGCGGGGATCTCCTGGACTTCGTACTTGGCGCCCATGGTGACATCACCCTTGGAGTCGCCGGGCCAGACCAGTGCACGCATCTCGATCAGGTCGATGACACCGATGAAGTCGTTCTCCGCACCGATGGGCAGCTGGATGACCAGCGGCTTGGCGCCGAGGCGGCTGACGATCGTGTCGACCGTGAAGTAGAAGTCGGCACCGAGCTTGTCCATCTTGTTGACGAAGCAGATGCGCGGCACGTTGTACTTGTCGGCCTGACGCCACACGGTCTCGGACTGGGGCTCGACGCCCTCCTTGCCGTCGAACACGGCGACAGCACCGTCGAGGACGCGGAGCGAGCGCTCCACCTCGACCGTGAAGTCCACGTGACCGGGGGTGTCGATGATGTTGATCTGGTTCTTGTTCCAGAAGCAGGTCACGGCGGCAGACGTGATCGTGATGCCGCGCTCCTTCTCCTGCTCCATCCAGTCGGTGGTCGAGGCGCCGTCGTGCGTCTCGCCGAGCTTGTGGTTGACGCCCGTGTAGAACAGGATGCGCTCGGTCGTCGTGGTCTTGCCGGCATCGATGTGCGCCATGATGCCGATGTTGCGGACCTTGCTCAGGTCCGTGAGCACGTCTTGTGCCACAGGAGTGTCCTTATCTTTTGGAGCAGTCTTACTGCGAAGAGGGGGTGCCCGTCCCCCGACGGGAGGCCGGGGGACGGGCGAAGCTGTTTACCAGCGGTAGTGAGCGAACGCGCGGTTCGACTCGGCCATCTTGTGCGTGTCCTCGCGGCGCTTGACCGCGGCACCCAGGCCGTTGGACGCGTCGAGGATCTCGTTCTGGAGACGCTCGGTCATCGTCTTCTCACGACGGCCCTTCGCGTAGCTCACGAGCCAGCGCAGAGCGAGCGTGTTGGCGCGGTGAGGCTTGACCTCGACCGGCACCTGGTAGGTCGAACCACCGACGCGGCGGCTGCGGACCTCGAGGGTCGGGCGCACGTTGTCGAGCGCCTTCTTGAGCGTGGCGACGGCGTCCTGGCCGTTCTTCGCCTCGACACCGCGGAGGGCGCCGTAGACGATCGACTCGGCCAGCGACTTCTTGCCGTCGACGAGGATCTTGTTCACCAGCGAGGTGACGATCGGTGCGCCGTATACCGGGTCGTTGACGACGGGGCGCTTCGGGGCGGGTCCCTTACGAGGCATCTAACTCAACCCTTCTTCGCGCCGTAGCGGGAACGAGCCTGCTTACGGTTCTTGACTGCCTGGGTGTCCAGGGCGCCACGGACGATCTTGTAACGCACACCGGGAAGGTCCTTGACTCGACCGCCGCGCACGAGCACGAGCGAGTGCTCCTGCAGGTTGTGGCCCTCACCGGGGATGTACGCGGTGACCTCGGTGCCGTTGCGGAGCTTCACACGAGCGACCTTGCGCATCGCCGAGTTCGGCTTCTTCGGGGTGGTGGTGTAGACGCGGGTGCAGACCCCGGCCTGCTGCGGGTTCGACTTGAGCGCCGGCGCCTTGGTCTTGGTGACCTTGGGCGAGCGACCCTTGCGAACCAACTGCTGAATGGTTGGCACGTTCTCTCCTCATAGTGCTGCACGGTGACAGCGTGATGGGTTTCACATCATGACCCACCGGCACGCCGGAATCGACGAGCTTTTGGTGTGGTGGGTATGCCGTGGGGGCGGACCGGCATGGTGCCGACGCCCAGCGCGCACGTCGAGACGTGCACACACCTGGTCAAGTGTAATGCCGCGTAACGTGGCGGTCAAATGAGTGTGCGTCCGCGAACCGTCGCGAGGATCAGGGGATGTCGGGATCGAAGGGCGAGTCCAGCGACTCGGTCAACTCCGCCAGCAGCGCCTCGATCTGAGGCTCGACATGCTGGGAGATCGCCGCCTGGATGACGATCCGGTGCCCGAGCAGCATGTTGCAGATCTCCCGGCCGACCATGTTGGCGTACTCGTCGGCGAGGGCGACTTCTTGGCGGAGGGCGATCTTCGCCTCCTCCGTGAGCGGCGGCAGCGCCGGGAGCTCTGCGGCGGAGTCGTCGGCGAGGCCGGCGATCGTGAACAGGAACGGTGCTCCGGGTACCGGCTCCGGATCGAGCGGGAGCCCGTCGAACTCGGGGTCGAGGTCTTCGGCCGGTCGGTAGCTGCGGGCGCGATTGCGTGCGGCCTGCTGGTCGAGCTCTCGCTGCAGCATCGGGAGGTTCTGCGCCGTGTACTCGGCGACCGCGTGGTCGACGATGGTCTTGATCCGGGTCGAGAGCCCATGCTGCACGCCGTGGGGCGCGTTCGCTCCGATCCCGGCGGCGGCGAGGATCGGAGACCCCAGACAACGGCGGCAGGGCGCGACGCGGCCTCGATGGGTCGCCGGCTCCCAGCGCGGCACCCAGCGCAACCAGGCCTCGACGGCTTGGTCCACCTGCGTCTCCAGTGAGCGCTCCACCCCACCAGCGTACGGCGCGTCGCCCTTCACCGCGTCGATTTCCCCTTCCGCGGCGGGGCGTGGAAGGTCACTCGTCCTCGTCGCGCTCCCAAGGCCAACGCGGATGCTCAGCACGAGTGCGTCGGAGAGCGACGCCACCCCACGCGGCGATCAGCGCCGCCACGAGCAGCACCGCGCTCACTCCACCCCGGACGAGGTCCCCGGCGACCGCCGTGGCGATCACGACGTCCGACGTTCCGAGGAGAACGGCGAACCACACGACCACGAGATGCGCGAGGACAGTGACGAGCGCGATCGTGATCGTGGAGACGAAGGACGGACGCCGGGTCCGGAGGGTCACCCCCAGGAGCACCGCGAAGGCGACGACCGCGGCGAGCATCCCCACCACCCCCGGAGCCTGACCGAGGTCGGGGGTCGAGATGATGTCGGTGTCGGTCGCCACGCTCAGGGCACCGAGCCCGAACACCGCGAGCGCGAAGAAGCTGATGGTGGCGAGCACCACCGCCAAGACAGCCGAAACCCCCGCGGACTCGGGCCCGCGGGGGTTCGGCGTGGTGGAGTTCGTGACTACCTCGACAGCGTCGGACCGGCTTCGAGGGTGCGCTCATACTCGCGCTGCGCCTCGGCGTTCAGCTCGGTCTTGCGCGCACCGCTGCGGGACACCCATGCGCCGAACCAGATGGTCAGCTCACGGGCGAACACGAACGCGGCGATCGCCAACGGCGCCAGCAGCTGTTCCCCGACGAGGTCGAGTCCCTGCGAGGCGGTGAGCTTCCAGAACGGCGCCTCGAACAGCTGCCCGAGGATATGGCCGGCGTACGCGATGACGCCGACGAGGAGACCGAACACGACCCAGAGGCCCCAGCGTCCGCGGTTGATGATCGCGCCGAGCAGCCAGAACCCGAGGAAGAACACGACGACGGGAGTCCAGTATCCCCACGTGAGCAGAGGCGCGAGCGCCGCTTCACCGATGTTCTCGCCCGTGACATCCCCGGCGACCGCGCCGAATCCCAGCGCCGCGCCCAGGTAGAGCACGGCGAAGACGAGGGTCGCGAGCAGACCGATGAGCCCGGCGGTTCCGCGGTTGCCGCGATCACGCGGCGGCTCCGGAGCCTGCACGAAGATCGGCTGCGGCTGGGCCGCGGCCGCACCCGCGCTCGCGGCGACCAGCGGCTCCGACGGGACGACACGGGTGTCGGCCTCATCGCCATACTGCGCGTAGGCACCCCCGGCCATGCCGGACTGTTCGTGGCCGAACGGTGCGGGCTCGGCCACGACCGGTTCAGGGAAGAAGGAAGCACTGTCGGCGTCGGCCTCAGAGCGGACATCGCGCACGTCGGGGTTCG
The DNA here is from genome assembly GCF_004337555.1 of Microbacterium sp. PI-1. Classification (NCBI taxonomy): domain Bacteria; kingdom Bacillati; phylum Actinomycetota; class Actinomycetes; order Micrococcales; family Microbacteriaceae; genus Microbacterium; species Microbacterium sp. PI-1. The sequence continues at coordinate 59,967 of NZ_SJYZ01000010.1, forward strand.
AGGCGGCGGCCGGCGTCGCTGTCGCGGCGGGGGGCGGAGGAGCGAACGTGCCGGGGTGGTCCCGCTCGGCCTCTTCGAAGGCGGCGAGGTCGGGGTCGACGGGCGCGGCGACGGGGTCGACGGGACCGTCGTCCACGCTGTCGTTCGCGCCGGGAACATCCGCGCCCGCGGCGGCGGCGTCTGCGAGACCGGCGTTCGCGCTGCCGACGACGTCGTCGACGTCAGCCGGCTTCTCGGGCTGGGGGCCGTCGGGATCACTCATGGGGTGCGCCTCTCATCGGATATGTGCATTGCGAGGGTACCGCCGCGTGAACGGCCGCTCACGCAGGCGTGCCGACGTGTCGCCATGCGGGTGAAGACGGGCCGGTCGCCACCGCTCAGGGGAGGGCGGTGCGCAGGGCGTCGCCCGCGAACGCGGCCAGCACGGGAAGGATCGGGAGGGACAGCCAGACGAGCGCCCCGATGATCGCGGCACACACGACACCGGCGAACCAGCTCATCGCGATGCTGCGCCCAGCCACTCGTGCCATATCCTCACGCTACGACGGGCGGGGCGAACTCGCGGGCCGCAACGCCGAGCGATGACGCGGTCGCTGCACGGTCTCACGCGGCGGTGCGCCCCCGCAGCCTCCAGAGCAGCCAGAGGCCCGATGCGGGGATGAGGAGGAAGCCGAAGAGGAGCAGGAGGTGCCAGATGCTGAGACTCGGCACCAGCGGATTGTTCGTGACGTCGTCCGGCCCGGGACCGGACCCGGAGGAGCTTCCCGAGGAGGCGAACTCCACGAAGCTCATGAACTGCAGGAGCAGCAGCGACAGGGCGCCGAACACGAATGGCACGACGATCGAGACGACCTTCTCCCACGTCTTCCACAGGGCGCTCAGCGAGACGAGCACCGCTCCGACGAACCACCCGAGTACCGGGACGATGAATCCGCCGAAACTCAACGTCAGTGCCGCCGTGATCGCGAACCCTCGCGTCGACGTCGATGGGCGGCGCGGCGCCGGCGGGGCGGAGACCGGGGCGGCGACCACGATCCTCGGGCTGTCCGGGACTTCGTCCTGGGCCTCGCGCGCGATCGCGGCCGGATCCCCCAGCCGCGCGATCCGTGCGGCCATCGCTTCGGCGTCGAGCCCCTCGAGCTCTTCGACGATGCCGCCGCGGATGTCGGAGGCGACGCCGTGCGGGAGGTCTCGCATGGCCTCATCGAGCCGCGCGAGGTAGTCGTCGCGCAGTGCGTGTGCGTCTGTCTGTGTCATGGTCGTCCCTCTCCGACGATGCCCGTGACGACACGGGCGAACGGTGTCCATTGGGCGCGGAAGCGCTCGAGCTGCTGCACACCCGCCTCCGTGAGCCGGTAGTACTTGCGCACCGGACCGCTCTCGGACGGCTGGTCGAACGTGCTGACCCAGTCGGCGTCACGCAGCCGCCCCAGAAGCGGATACAACGTGCCGATGCTGGCGATCAGTCCGGCGCGTGTGAGTGCGTCCGCCAGCTGCCAGCCGTACATCGGCTCGCGCGCGAGCAGGCCGAGCACGCAGTACTCGACGACCCCCTTGCGCATCTGGGCGCCGACATCAGCTGTCATGCATCACAAGATAGCATGCGACACAAGCTACCGCGACCGGCGGATACGCGAGGCGGGCCGAAGGAGGTCAGCCCTTGGTCGCGCCCGCGGTCAGTCCGCCGACGATGTACTTCTGCAGGAACAGGAACAGGATCATCACCGGGATCGCCGCCATCACGGCACCGGCGGAGAACGCCGACCAATCCGCGTAGCGCGGGTTGGCCACGAGCTTGGTGAGCCCGACGACCAGGGTCTGCTGGTCGACGTCGACGAGCATCACACTCGCGATCACGTATTCGTTGACGGTGCCGATGAAGGACAGCAGCCCGACGACGGCGAGGATCGGCGCGACCAGGCGAAGGATGATCGTGAAGAAGATCCGGGCATGTCCGGCGCCGTCGATGCGGGCGGCCTCGTCGATCTCCTTGGGGATCGTATTGAAGAAGCCGTACATCAGATACGTGTTCACACCGAGCGCGCCCCCGAGGTACACCAGGATGAGTCCCGTGTGGGTGTTGAGCCCGATCGCCGGGAACCAGTCCCCCAGCGTCGACATGAGCAGGAAGATCGCGACGACGGCGAGCAGCTGCGGGAACATCTGCACCACGACGATCGTGACGAGTCCGACGCGGCGCCCGGCGAATCGCATGCGGGAGAACGCATATGCGGCGCACGCGCCGATGAAGACCGTGACGGCGCCCGTGACGACCGCGATGAGCAAGGTGTTCAGGAACCAGGTGCCGTAGGGGTTCTGCGGATCACTCAGGATGCGCACGTAGCTGTCGATCCCGATCGCCGAGAACAGCTGATTCGATCCGGTGAGCGTCCCCTTCGGGTTCAGCGAGGCCGACACGACGTACAGGAGGGGGAACAGGGCGAACACGCTGACGACGATCGCGACGAGGTGGCGCCACCCGGTGTCGGCGAACCAGGCGCCGAGAGTGCGTCGGCGCGCGGCGGGGGCGTGTGCGTCGGTGGCGGGACTGGCGGTGCTCATGTCAGTTCAGCTCCTCGAGGGCCTTGGTCTTGCGGAAGCTGATGATCGAGATGGTCGCGACCACGATGAAGATCAGGATGGTGAAGGCGGAGGCGAGGCCGTAGTCGCGCGTCTGCCCGGTGAAGGCCACCTTGTACACCATCGAGATCAGGATGTCGGTGTGTCCCACGGGGATCGACACGTCGCTGAATCGCGGCCCGCCCTTGGTGAGCATGTAGATCAGGTTGAAGTTGTTGAAGTTGAACGCGAAGGACGAGATCAGCAATGGCGCGACCGTGACGAGCAGCAGCGGGAGCTTGATGCGCCGGAACACCTGCCAGGGGTTCGCGCCGTCCATGACGGCCGCCTCGTTCACATCCTCCGGGATGCCCTGGAGGGCACCCATGCACACCAGGAACATGTACGGGAAGCCGAGCCACAGGTTGACCAGCAGGACCGACACCTTCGCGAGCGTCGGATCCGTCAGCCACGGGATCGCCGCACCTCCGAAGAGGACCTGGTTGATGAACCCGAAGCTCTCGTTCATCATCCCGGCCCAGACGAGTGCGGAGAGGAAGGCGGGGAACGCGTACGGCAGGATCAGGATGATCCGGTATCCGTTGCGGAAGCGCATCCGGGTGTTGTTGAACACCAGCGCGAGCAGGAGCCCGAGGAAGAACGTCGACGCGACCGAGATCACCGCGAACGCGAACGTCCACAGGGTGACCGAGATCAACGGCCCACGGATCGAGGAGTCGGTGACGGCACGGACGAAGTTGTCGAAGCCGACGGTCGTCTGCCACCCGGGCAGTAGCTGCTCCCCGTCCGCCGCGGTGAAGGCTCCGTCACCCTCGTCGGAGTAGACGGTGCCGGTGGTGGTGTCCGTGATCGTGTCGGCAGCCGCGTCGTACTCGAGCGTCGAGACGTACAGATACCCCTTCTGGCCGTCCGGAGCCCGCAGGCTGCCGTCGTTGGGGTCATCGCTGAACGGGACCGAGAGCTGCTCGAGCTCTTCCGAGAGTGTGAAGACGGTCGCGAGCGGGAGCGTCGTCCAGCCGTCGACGGCGATGGCCTGACCGCCCGCGAACTCGGCGTCGACCTCTTCGAGCGGCTGCTCGGACGTGCCGAGGAGGGCGTCGCCGGACTCCGGGTCCGTCACGAGGAACCCGTAGGTCCCGAACTGCTCGACGACGGTGACGGGGTAGGTGGGCGAGTCCTCGACCCGCTCCTGTGCCGAGGCGAGGAGCGAGGAGATCGCCTGCTCCTTGGTGCCGTTGTGGCCGGTGCCGTAGTTGGTGAAGCCGATGTACCCGGTGTAGAGGAGCGTGAACACCTGGAAGACGACCAGGAAGATGATGCCGGGGGTGAGGTACTTCGCTGCGATGCGCTTGCGCGAGAAGTAGATGTAGTTGACGAGGACGGCGACCGCGACGACGATGCCGAGGATCAGCCACTCCTGGTTCGCGAAGAGCACGAACGCGGCGTAGAGCGCGATCGCATCGACCACCGCCAGCAGGAGGATCTTCAGCAGCATCCAGCCGATCGGTCCGGATGCGGCCTCCGCGATCTTCGCGGCCTGGCGCTGACGTCGGGTCGGAGGAGCCGTGCGCTCGTCGGTGTCTGTCATGTCGTCCTCGTCATGATCCTGCCGGGGCGGGCGGTGGTCGCCGTCCGCCCCGGCAGGGCCCGTGTGATGGCTGTTACTTGATCGCTGCGGTGACGTCGTCGACGAGCTTCTGCCACGTCGTCGTCGGGTCCGCACCGTTGATGATCGCCGCCTCGGCGACACCCCAGAACTGCCAGACCGAGCCCATGGCCGGGATGGCCGGCATCGGGACGGCGTCGGCACCGACGGCCTGGAAGCCGGCGATGATCGGGTCGGATGCCGCCGTGTCGGCGGCCGCGGTGAGCGCGGGCAGGACGTTGCCGGCCTTGAACAGTTCGAGCTGGACGTCTTCCGTGCCGAGGTAGTTGACCAGGAAGTCGTTCGCCGCGACCTTGTTCTTGGACTCGGAGCTCACGAAGAAGCCCTTGACGCCGGCGAACGGCGATGCGGTCTCACCGGTCGGGCTCGGGATCGGGTCGATCGCGACGTTGATGCCGGCGTCGGTGGCCGCCCCCACGTTCCAGGGACCGGTCAGCCAGAAGGCCGCGGTGCCGTCGAGGAACTGCTGCTTGGCGATCTCACCGTCGATGTCGGTGTTCAGCACGCCGGCCGTGCCCTGCGCGCCGAGCCAGTCGGCGAAGGCGAAACCGCCCTCGCTGCCGAGCTGCAGGTCGGTGGCGTCGTAGCTGCCCGTGTCGTCCGTGCCGAAGACCGGAGCGCCGAAAGCCGTCTGGAAGGGGTACAGGTGGTACGGGTTGCCCTCGGCGCCCTGCTCCACGACGAACGTGCCCTGGGCGATCATGTCGTCGAAGCTGCTCGGGGCGGTCGGGACCAGGTCGGCGTTGCGCAGCACGGCGATGTTCTCGACGGCGTAGGGAAGCATGTAGACGGTGCCGTCATACGTCGCGGCCTGCAGCGCCACCGAGAGGTAGTCCCCCGCGCTGTCACCGAGCTCGATCGGAGCGACGACGCCGTTCGTCGACAGCTCCCCGAGCCAGTCGTGCGCGCCCATGACCACATCGGGTCCCTTGCCGGTCGGCACCTGCTGGATGAAGTCGTCCTTCATGTCGTCGACGGACTTGCCCAACAGCTCCACCGTGACCCCGGTCTTGTCCTCGTACGCGTCCGCCGCCCCCTGCAGGGCGTCGACGCGCTCGGCGTCGACCCAGACGACGAGCGTGCCGCTGTCCTCGGAGCCGGAGGTGTCATCGCCGCTGGTCCCCGTGGAGCAGCCGGCGAGCGTCAGAGTCGAAACGATGGCGATCGCGCCCGCGGCGGCGATGCTCCTCTTGTTCACCTTCATTGGTGTGTGCCTCTCTCAGTGCTGGGTGGCCTGCACAGACTGCAAGCGCTTACAGTATGCATCGAAGCAAGGGCGATTTGCAACGAAGATAGCGGGTGATATCAACCTGTGACCGGGGCGAACTCGCAATATCGGAGTGAAAACGCTTCCACGACGGCAGGAAACTGGGAGGTAGCGGCACGACGCGATACCGTCGAGAGATGCGGAAAATCCGACGCTCGTGGCTGCTCGGCGGTATCGGACTGATCTCGTGCGGCATCGTCGGCATCGCACGGAGCTCCGTATTGGGTGCTCCCGGAGCGGACGTCGTCCTCGCGCTCCTCAGCGACCTGCTCTGGGCCGGCGCGATCCTCCTCCTGTCCATCGGCCTGAGTCGCGAGGCGAGCGTCGTCGCACGAAGACCCTTGGGACTGACCGCCTCCGCGGTCGTCGCCCTCTGGCCGGTGACGGCCACAGTCCTCGGCCCGCTCGTCCTCCCCCAGGAGCCGACGGCGACGGAAGCATGGCAGACCTGGTCGTATCTGTCGGTGCTGATCCCGCTCATCTCCGGGGTGATCGCCGCGATGCAGGTGGCCCGCGCGCGTACGGTCCCGGCGCCCTGGAACGGGGCTCCGCTCTGGGCGCTCGGCGTTCAGACGATCGTCTGGGTGGTTCCGCAGGCCGTCGGCGCGAGCTCCCCGCGCGCGCTCATCGAGATGGCTGCCGTTCTTCCCGCGCTCGGGCTCCTCGGCTTCTTGGCAAGCACTCTCGGGCTCGGCATCGTGGCGGTGACGCTCGCCGGCCACCGTCGGGTCAACACCGTGCGTGTGTTCGAATCAGCGGGTCCCGACACACCCGTTGCCTAGAATTGCAGAATGGCAAACGACTCTAGCTTTGACATCGTCTCGAAAGTGGATCACCAGGAGGCTGAGAACGCCGTGAACCAGGCCCGCAAGGAGGTCGAGCAGCGCTACGACTTCAAGGGCACCGGAGCGTCGATCGCCTGGAGCGGCGAGCAGATCCTGATCACCGCGAACACCGAGGAGCGGGCGAAGGCCGTGCTCGACGTGTTCCAGTCCAAGCTCATCAAGCGCGGCATCTCCCTGAAGAGCCTCGAGTCGGGCGACCCCTTCGCCAGCGGCAAGGAGTTCCGCATCGTATCGACGCTCAAGGACGGCATCTCCTCGGAGAACGCGAAGAAGATCGGCAAGATCATCCGCGAAGAGGGCCCCAAGGGTGTCAAGAGCCAGATCCAGGGCGACGAGCTGCGCGTCCAGTCGAAGAGCCGCGACGACCTCCAGGAGGTCATCGCGCTTCTCAAGGGTGCCGATCTCGACCTCGATCTGCAGTTCATCAACTACCGGTAATCACCCCGTCTGACCAGGGGTTTCTAGGTGGGAGTCCGCGAGGAGTCCGCAGAACCTAGAACAGCACCCATGAATGTGGCCGTCGCGGAGCGCGTCTTGTCCTCCGCAGACGGCCACAAGTGGCTGTAGACGTTCAGGGTGATCGACGGCTGCGAGTGCCCCAACGCCCTCTGCACCGTCACGACATCGCACCCGGACGCGATCAGGTTCGACGCGAACGTGTGACGGAGCGTGTGAAGCGTCACGTCTTCACCGAGGCCCGCCGCCTTCCGAATGCGACGCCACTCCTCCCCCGCGCTGTTCCGGTTGTACAAGTGCCCCAACGGCGTGCGAAACAGGAACTGATCAGGTGTCAGATTCTTGACAGGTGTGTCAATTGCCACACCTGTCAACAGATCGACGAGCTCCGCCGGTACGAAGATCTCTCGCTCCGACCCTGCCTTCGGCGGGACGATCTTCGTCGTGGGAATCGACGTGCCCTGAACCTGCCGACGCACGAAGATCGTGTTTATATCCCGGTGTATGTCACCGGCTTGCAGTCCCGCCGCTTCTCCGAGCCGAAGTCCTGCGAAGACGCACACCTCGACGAATGGCCGGAAGTCGCCGGCGACCTCGAGCGCGGCGTTGACCTGTTCCGCGGTGAGGATCTTCATCGTCGCTTCACGCTTGCGGATCCGCGGTGTCTTTACACGCGATGCCGGGTTGCGAGAGATCACCTGGTTGTCGACGGCGGCGCGGAAAGCCATCTGCACATAGTTCAGCCGGGTACGGATCGTTGACGCCGCGAGGCCGCGCTCAGACTCCTTCGTGACCCACGTCTGCACATCACCGTGCTTCACGTCACGTATGGCCTTCAGACGCCACGGGACGGACTCTACAGCCGTCGTCGCCGCCGTCGCCGTCCCGTCTGCCCAGACCTGCATCGCGACCCAGCGAGACACCCACTCATCCCACGTGATGCGGCCAGCACCGGGGTCCGCCCACTGGCCGGTGACGATCGCGGCGGTCTGCTCATCAAGCCACTTCTGAGCCGCGCGCTTCGTCTTCTCGTGCTTGGTGTGCTCCTTGCCGTTCTGATCCCGGTAGCGAGCACGCCAGACGCCGTTAGCCCTCTGTTTGACGCTCGCCATCGCGTTCCCGTGCGGGTGTGTAGCGCGCAATCTCAGCACGCCAGAAGTCGATGAAGGCGTCGTACTCGGCGGAGTTGTCAAGCTCGTCTGATTCTTCCGGCTCGTCCACCTGATCAGAGGTTCTTCGCCAAGCGTCATGCTTTTCGATTGCTTCCACCATTCCGCTCCACGCCGAACGCAACGGCGAGTCTCGCAGCGAAAGGCGGCGCATCTCGTCGTCAAGGAGATGCGCCGCGAGCATCGCCATGTTCTTCTGCTCGCGGAACGCCTCTGCGGTCAGCGCCTCGATCTCATCAAGCGGGTCTCGCACCGCCCGGAAGAGCATCGTGAGGTCAAATCCCTCGCCGCTGGCAACCAGCATGTTGACACTCTCACCGAGAACCTCAGCGACCGCCTCGGCTTCAGTCAGTCGAAGGGGCCGCTCCCCCTTCTCGACACCCCAGACCGTTGCCTGCGACCACCGGAACCCACGCTTCCGCATCGCATCCGCGAGGTCTTTCTGGCTCAGATCGCCGCGGAGCTCCACGAGATTCTTGCCGATCTGTTCGTCGCTAGTCATACAAGAAACCCTAGTGGATCTCGACTACACATTCCTGAAGAATTCTCACTTCTAGTCGCGCACGACAAGAAAACCGTGTTACCTTGGCACTGTCGAACCGAGTCGTCCACGACTAGAAAAGGAAGTCACCAATGTCGATCACCGCCCCGCAGGCAGCCGCCATCAGCCTGCTCACCGTCGATGAGGTCGCCGAGCGCCTTCGTCGCACACCGACGTCCGTCCGTCACCTGATCGCGAGTGAGCAGCTCAAGTCGGGTCGTGTCGGCGGACGCCGGATGGTCCGCGAATCGGACCTGAACGAGTTCATCGAGGCCGCCTTCGCGGAGGCGTCCTGATGTCCACCCGTAAAGAAAAAGCCCCCGACGCCGGCCAGGGCGTCGAGGGGATCAGCTCCAGAAAGGAACTAGTAGATATGTCCATGATTGCACACCCCACAGGATGCGCAACCCTCTACGAAGCGGACGCGCACGGCTGGAGCCTCCAGGTCAGAACGAGCCGCACGGGGAAGAAGATGCACGTCGGCCGCTCTCAGAACGGGATCCTCGTGACGTTCTACTGCGCGCTCACCATCACGCCGGCAAGGAAGCACCTCGAGGTGATGATGTACGACGACACCCCGATCAGCCGGATCATGAAGACTATCCGGCTCGCTCACGCACTCGCTCTGCGCGACGGCGAGTGGCCCGGAACGGATTGGGGCCGCGGGCGGGAGAGCAACGGAGACGAGTGGCTGAGCATCAAGCTCGGTGACGAAGTTGACATCGACGAGGCGTTCGCACAGCTCACCGAGCACATTGACCTCAGCTCGGAGGTGACCGCATGACTGCCGAGACGATCACCGAGCTGTCCTGGGCCAAGGAGAACGCCGAAGAGCACGTCGTTCTCCTCTTCGACCCGGAGACCGGCGAGCAGCACTGCTTGGCAATCCTCGAGGACGGGATCCCCGTGCTCACCGACATCGACAAGAACTTCGCGCTCTCCCTCGCCGCGCGTCTCGTCGAGCTCGCGATTGAGCTCCCGGAGTCTCGCGTCATCCTGCCCGTGACGACCTTGCCACCAGAGGAGCGCCGCACCGTACGCCGGCTTAGCGCCGTTGACGATCATCTGCGAGCGCTTGACGACTGAAAGACCCGGTGGTGCCCGCCCCGGCCGGTGGGCACCACCGCTTCCAACTTCATACCGAAAGGGGGTGACACATGGTCACCACTGACGGATTCGTACGACTGCCGAACTGGTTGATCGACGACAGCAGCCTGTCACTGCACGAGATGGCCGTGTACACCGTCCTGCTCCGCTTCCGGGATCACAAGACAGGCAAGTGCTACCCCGGCATGGCGACGATCGCGGACTGCGCGCGTGTCTCTAGGGACACGGTGAAGCGAACCATTCCGACGCTTGAGGCCAAGGGAATGATCCGGGTCACTCGTCGGCGTGAGGGAACGAAGAATCTCCCGAACGTCTACGAGGTCGCGTTGGCTGCGGAGAACCCGGAGTTCGTGTGGGAGAAGAGCCAGCGCGGCCAGCGCATCCCGAAGCGGTCCAAGGGTAGGCGCTCCGAGCACCCACCTAGGGAGGCAGGGTCCAAGGGTAGGCGCTCCGAGCACCCAGGGTCGGTGCTGGGAGCTTCGAAAGTGGGTGCTCCCAGCACCTCGAACAAGACCTACAAGAACAAGAACCAAGAACAAGCTGTAACACCCACTTTCTCCGAAAGCGGGTCGGACCAATTCACTTTCGACGCTTCGGGAGACGACGGAGCCACCGAGAACCAGGTGGCCTATCTCAAGGATCTCGCCATCCACCTGGGGTACGAGAGCGGCGGCGGAGTACCGGACGATCTGCAGGTACAGCGGTGGCGGAAGCTCACCCGCGACGAAGCCGACACCAGGATCCGCGGATACCTCAAGGCGCTCGGTCGGCCCGACGAGATCGTGTACCCGCAAGCCGGCGATCCCGCGTTCCAGGCGCTCAGCACCAAGGGGAAGCACTTCGCCCAGTCGGCCGGCGACCCGGCGAGCGTCACAAAGAAGCGAGTAGGGGCAGGAAATCCATACCCCTAAATCACCTAATCCGAATTCACGATCACCAGATCAGGAATCCCAATACGTCGAAAGGAGTACCCCGTGATCGCACCACCACCCCTCAACCTCGCCGAGATGGCTGACGCCTGGTCCGACCCGATCGCGTTCGCCGCACAACTACAGACGTACTACACGCAATTGGAACGGGAGGGCTACCGACTCCCGACACCCGACATCACCACAGAACGGACACCCCAATGACTCAGGAGCTCTACCACCGTGCAGCGCAAGGCGTTGCCGCATGTTCTGAACACGGGCACCTCAATGACACCGAGTTCGCGGCAGTTGTCCGCGCGGCCGTCAAGCAAGCCCACATCAAGCAGAGCGCACCCGTGCTCCTGCTCCCCGCACACATGACCAAGGAGATCCAGTGACCGAAGACATCACCACCTACCGCGACCAGCTCGCCACCGAACGCGGCATCAGCGACGAAGACCGCGACCTGCTCATGACCGGCACCGACGAAGACACCCTCCTGCGGCAAGCGAACCTGCTCGAGCCCCTGCCCACCCTTACGGGCGGCAACATCGCCCGCAAGGAGGGCCAACACGTCACCGGGCGCACAGACGACAACCAGACCATGCGTGAGTTCGCCAAGGAACTCTTCGACCGCGCAGACGACTAAGGAGACAACCCCCATGACCAGCATGAGAAACCCGAACCTGACCTTCATCGTGAACGCGATCAAGGCGGCAGGCGGAAAGACCCCGAAGGCGATCACCGAAGCCGTCGACGCACAGGCCCGCATCCTCGAAGAAGCACGCAAAGCACGTGGCACAGTCCAGGGATACGAGGCGCTCGCGCTCGCATGGGCAAACGCCGTCCTCGAAGGACGAGACCCCGCCGACGACCGAGACGTGTTCCGCGCCATGCTCTCCAACTCCCTCGCAGACGGAGACATCGAGTACGCCGCGACGAACGCGGTCACCGCCCGGGCGATCGAAGGAATCACCAACTCCCAAGACGAGATCCTGGCTCTACTCAAGAAAGCCTTCGACGAAGCCGGTCGCACCCTGACGAACGCACACAGCATCCTCGGTGCCATCAGCCTCGACAACACCACCGCGATCTTCCAGCTCGGACCCGTCGCCGTACAGGCCTACCAGGACGCACAGGAAGCCCGACGCATCACCCGCCTCATCGACAACGGTTGGACCGGGATGAACAACATCACCCAGTTCGCCGGCTCATGCGAACACGTCACACGTTGGGCAGACACCGGCATCACCACCTGGGAACGGATGCGGCGAAGCAAAGACACATGGGACATGACCGTCGCCGGAGCCACCCTCAACCTCGCCATCGATCGCGCAACCATCCACCAGCGAACAGCACGCATCGCCAACGAACGAGAAGAGCGAGACACCGCACCCGAACGCACCGAGCGAGCCAAGCGCATCAACTACCTGACCGGCACAGCACTCAGCTGACACCGACGACAGGCAACACAACAGTGAGGGTTCCACGCACACACAACGTGGAGCCCTCACGCGCACACAAGGAGAGACACGATGACCAACCCGACAACGAACAGCGCATCAGCGACCAGGGGGACCGCCCCCCATGCCAGTTGCCTCACGGGTCTCCGGGGCTATGGACCGTCTCTCTCCGCTAAAAAAACGCTTGTCCTGAAAGGGGGCGGGGAATGGGTAAGAGCTTGCTGGAGGCGGCCCAGGAGGGCCGTACGGAGCTATTGAAAGCGGCGCGCGATCGTCTCGCTGAGGAGATCGACAAGGGCGTCCCAGCTCACGCGCTGCGGAATCTGATCGCAGAGCTGACACGGATCGATATCGAGTTGCGCGGGCAGTCCGACGACGACGAAGAGATCCCACTGGAAGACGGGCCATTCGACCCGTCGACGATTTAGGAGAAGACAGACATGCCAATTGATATTGATGCGTTGATCGCAGGCCAGAAGGCCTACTTGGAGAGCATCCAGCCGGTGGATGTGCCGGTGGCGGTCGGTGAGAAGAACCTGGTTGTCCGGGTGCCGTTCCTGATGCCGACCGAGTTCAGCAATCTCGCCGCGTTGCATCCGCCTCGGCCGGGCGTGGCCGCGGATCTCTCGCTGTGGTTCTCCCTGGATCGTCTGACCAGGGCGATGCCGAACATCACCCTGATCGACGGCGACGAGACCGACGACTTGTTCCGTCTGCGGGACAAGGAGGCGGTGTACGTGTGGTCGGAGATCTATGACGCGCTCGAGCCGGAGGACGCGCAGAACGTGCGCATGGCGGTGTGGGCGCTGCACATCTGGGAGCCGGAGCAGCGCCGCGCGGCGGTGCTGGAGAAGAAGGCGAAGAAGGAGGCCGACAATGGCTGATCGTGTGGTGAAGGTCCGCCTGTCGGCGGTCGTATCGGACTATGAGAAGTCGATGATGGATGCCGCCCGTGCGACAGCGACGGTCGGCACCGAAGCGGAGAAGCTGGCGCAGAAGAAACAAGCGTTTCAGCAACTCGGGACCACCGGGCTCGCGATGGGTGCCCTGCTCTCGGCGGGACTCGCCGTCGCCACGAAAGCGAGCATGGATTTCGACGCGGCGATGTCGAACGTGCAGGCGGCGACGCATGAATCCGCCGCGAACATGGACCTGCTCCGCCAGGCGGCGTTGGATGCGGGTGAGTCGACCGTGTTCTCCGCCACCGAGTCCGCGCAGGCAATCGAGGAGCTCGCGAAGGCGGGTGTCTCCACGTCCGACATTCTCGGCGGTGGTCTCACGGGTGCTCTCGACCTCGCTGCCGCGGGTGAGCTGGACGTCGCCACGGCGGCAGGAATCGCGGCGACCGCGCTGAAGCAGTTCAACCTCACCGGTTCCGACATGGCGCATGTTGCCGATCTCCTCGCTGCCGGCGCGGGCAAGGCGATGGGTGATGTGACGGATCTGTCGCAGGCGTTGAACCAGTCGGCGCTGGTGGCGAAGCAGACGGGTCTCTCGATCGAGGAGACCACCGCGGGACTGTCCGCGTTCGCCGCGTCCGGTCTGCTCGGCTCCGACGCCGGAACCAGCTTCAAGACCATGCTGCAGTCCCTCAACCCGACATCGGCGCAGGCCGCCGAGCTCATGCAGAAGTACAACCTCGAGGCGTATGACGCGCAGGGGAACTTCGTGGGATTGGCCGAGTACGCCGGCAAGCTCAAGACGGGCCTGTCGGGGCTGAGCACCGAGCAGCAGAACGCGACTCTGAAGACGATCTTCGGTGCCGACGCCGTGCGCGCGGCGACCGTGCTGTACCAGCAGGGGGCCGAGGGGATCAACGAGTGGACGCAGGCCGTCGATGACCAGGGCTACGCGGCCCAGACTGCCCGTCTGCGCCTCGATAACCTCAAGGGTGACGTGGAAGCCCTCGGAGGGGCGTTTGAGACCGCTCTGATCGACACAGGGTCCGCGGCGAACGACACGCTCCGCACGATGGTGCAGGCACTCACCGGCCTCATCGGCATGTACAACGATCTCCCTGCCCCGGTGCAGGGGACCGTGATGGCTCTCGGTGGTGCTGCCGCCGCGGTCGCTCTCACGGGTGGGGCCGCGTTCCTCGCCGTCCCGAAGTGGTTGGAGTTCAAGGCCACGGTGGAGGCGTCGACGTGGACGATGAAGGGGATCGGGTTCGCCGCGGGCGGGGCCGCTCTCGCACTCGGTGGCCTGTTCATGATCGTCGGGGAGCTCGCCGCACGCCACCAGCAGGCGCAGCAGCGGGCGCAGGCGTACGCGGACGCGATCGAGGACGGCACGAACAAGCTGACCGAGGCGGCACGGGCCACCGCGATCGACGAGCTGCAGAAGGGCGGGGAACTGCTCTCGTTTAACTGGCAGTCCGCCTACGATGCCGCCGAGAAGCTCGGTGTCGGCGCGGATGTCGTCACCGACGCGGCGCTCAAGAACGCCGACGCGATCGACCAGCTCAGCGCATACTACGGTGCCCTCAGCGGTGACCAGGAAGCGTTCAACCGCATCCAGGCCGAGACCGGGATGAACGCCTACGAGACACGCCTCGCACTGGAGGCGATGATCGGTGGCATCCAGGCGCAGAACGCCGCCATCGACGACGGGATCAAGCTCAAGGGCCAGGAGACCGAAGCGAACTCCACCGCCACGGCACAGTCCCAGGGAGCCGCCGAGGCATACCAGGAGCAGGCTGACGCCGTGCAGGATCTCAGCTCGCAGCTCGCCAGTCTCATCGACAGCATCAACGCCGCGAACGGTGTGGCCGTCGATGCGATCACCGCGAACGCGAACTACCTGTCCGCGATGGACGGCCTCGCCGCGCAGGCCGAGAAGCTCGGTGTATCCCTGGATGAGACCAGTGTGTCCGGGTCGGCGAACGCCGCCGCGATGGGCGAGATCGCCGAGAAGGCCCGTGCCGCCGCGGAAGCACAACTGCAGCAGGACATCACGACGATGAGTGCGGACGAGTCGGCGAAGAAGTACTCGGCCACGCTCGCCGCGCAAAAGCAGGCGTTCATCGACTCCGCGATCAGCGCCGGCTACAACGCCGACCAGGTGAAAGCCCTCGCCGACCGGATCTTCCAGATGCCGACCGAGAAAGAGTTCCAAGCACTCGTCGAGACCGCCACCGCACAGCTTCAGATCGACCAGTTCGTCACCCTCAACAACGGCCGCCGCGTGAAGGTGTTCGTCGACGCGGAAGGCGGCCAGTCCTACCGGGTGGGTTCCAAGACGATCGCCCCCGGCATGTCGACCGGTGGACCCGTCCACGGCCCCGGCCCGAAGGGCATCGACTCCGAGATCCGCAAACTCGCCCCCGGCGAACACGTCATCCCCGCCAACGAGGTCGACGCGGCCGGAGGACACAGCGCCATCGAAGCATGGCGGTCAATGCTCGCCGGCAACCACCCGGCCGCGTCCCTCGTGGATGCGGGGCGCACCGCCGAGGTGTTCGATGAGGTCATGGTCGAGGGAGGGTCTTTCGACTGGATCCGCGAGGCGGTGGAGGCCTGATGTCGCTCCTGATGTTCATCTGCCTCGATGACGCCGTGCAGGTCATCACCGACACCTTGGTGAGCGACGGGGAGACCCGCGAACCGGTCATGTACCACCACAAGGTCCGCGCGTTCCCCCAGCTCGACATGCTCGCCGTCGTCACCGGATTCGCCAACTTCGGAGATCACTGGTTCACCCGGCTCGGTCAGATCCCCGGCCTCCGAGACATCGAAGACGTCAACCGGGTCGCCGGCGCCGAGCTGCCGGAGATCTACCAGCAGTGGCAGGACTACTACGCACCGAAAGACATCGGCACCTCGACCGTCTACCTGTTCGGCTTCACTGCCGAGAGCGAGAAGATCGTCCGATACGTCTACAGGTCGCCGAAGGGATTCGACAGCGAACGGTCAGAAGGCATCTGTGACTTCGCGGTCAAGCCACCGCCTCAGCAGTTCGAGTTGGTGGCCCCCGAGGACGACCAGGCCATCATCGACCTCGCCGTCAAACTCCGCGACGAGAACGACAACGGGCGCACGGACGGCCCGGTCGCGATCGGCGGCGACCTCTACCGCACATTCATGATGCGCGGCCAAACCGTCACCGAACGCATGCACCGCTGGCCCGACCACAGCGACATGCTCGAGCAGATGAAGCACATCAACTACGTCTGACCAGTCGGACATACTGAGGGTGGGGATCGGAGCTACTTGTTCTAGTTCCGACACCCACCTTTTCTACAGCGGGAGAGCCAATGACCGATGAAGCGGTTTTCGAGCAACTAGCGCGTAGGCGAGCAGAGAAGTTCAAGCTTCCGGCCAAAGCCGCAGACGTCCTCATGTCGCTCGGAGCGGCGCTTGACGGACCTCTCGAGCCCCGCGAGATGCTCGTCATTCAAGACGCCTATATCGCCATGAACAAGTCCATCGACGAGGTCTACAAGCACCGTTCGGTCCTTGAGCAGCAGGTTGACCACGCACGCGCTAGGAGGGCGTTGCTCTCCCAGGAGGGCATCGACATCGGGGAGTGGTCACCGGAATGAATGGATCGCTGCTGAGGGGCGGTCTCTAGTGGGCTCCCCGATTCTCACGTCAAAGCAGGCCGCGGCATACTGCGGTATGAGCCGCCAGACGCTCTACAATCTCATCAGTCAAGGACTCGGCCCGACCTACTACAAGCAGGGCCGCTCGAACGCGTTCTACGAGACCGATCTCGATGAATGGAACCGCGCCCGACTTGTTCGAGTATCGGAGTCCGCAAACAGTCCGCATTAGGTGCGCTCACATACGACAACCACCCCGCACCCACGTTAATGCGATCCCAGTGTTCTCAACTCACGCGCGAACCCACGGCATCCCACGCGAAGCGCGGGGCTGTTCATCAACTACCGCTGACCCCGGCGGCGGGTACGCAAGAGGGGGCTGGATGCCACGGCATCCGGCCCCCTCTCTGCGTATGTCTCCGAATGGATGCAGATGTACTGCTCGTGTTGGCGCGAGGGTGGAGATCTTCGGGATCCACGCGACCTCCTGGTGCAGTGGCCCTCCGAGCCTGAACGTCGGGTGCTCGGGACACAAGCGTACGGGGAGCGCATCCATGCGGAACATCGGATCGACATCGACGGGCATCGGTGAGAGCAAGCAGCTTCTGGCGGAGGAGGTCTTCCGGCACATCGGCACGCAGATCGTCACGGGCACACTGACGGAGGGCGAACGCATCCGCGACGTCGACGTCGCCGAGGAACTGCACGTCTCGCGGACACCGGTGAGAGAGGCTCTGCAACGTCTCGAACGGCTCGGGATGGTGATGATGTATCCGAGCCGGTACACCGAGGTCACCTCCGTGACGGCGGAGACCGAGGCGCAGTCCCTCGTGTTCGCCGGCTGCCAGGCCGGCATCGCCGCGCGTCTGGCGGTCCCCCGGCTCACCGCGACGCAGCGCGCACACGTCGTCCGCCTCGTGGCGGCGATGTACGCCACACTCGACGACGGCGCGAAGACGTCCGACGCCCGCTGGGCGGTCTTCTCCTACCTGGGTGAGCATTGCGGCAACACCCAGCACCGGGCGCTGATGGAGGACGCGAGCATGGCTCTCCTCCGCAACCTCCGGAACTGGAAGATCACGCCGACGGACCGCGACCGCATGCGGCAGATCTACCTCGACTTCCGCGACGCCGTCCTCGACGGTGACGGGGGACGCGCCGAACAGCTCGTCCGGTCGATGCACTACCTCTGAGGAAACTCCGTACCTCTGAGGAAACTCAGTCGGCCGCTCGCCAGCCGGTGACCCATCGGTCCAGCCGCCGGTAGGCGTCTTCTCGCGCCTCGTGACGTGAGAGGAAGACATCGTGCAGAGCTCCGTCGATGCGCTCCACGGTGACCGTCGAGCCCAGGCGGAGAGCCGCACGGGCGATGTCGTCGACCACCAGCACGGAGTCCGCCGACGTCAGCTCCTCGGACCAACGGGTCGGAGGCACGAACCTCGCGGACAGCAGCACGCACACCGGAGCGGTGATCGAGAGTCCCCCGGCGACGGTCTTGTGACCCGAGAGGATCGCATGCAGCCATCCGGCGTAGACCGCCATGGTCTGCACCGGGCGCCAGAGGGGGTTCACCTCCATCGGGTCATCGGGATCGGCGACCTCCTGCTGTGCGCGGGTGTAGAACCCGAGATCGACCTGCGGTGCGGCCTCCAGCGGACGGATCCGTGCCTGCAACTCGACCATCGGCGCGATCGCCGCCCTGGCGGGGGCGAACTGGAACTCCAACCACGGGCTGTTCAGGATCACCGCATCGGCCACGCCCGGATGCCGCGACGCCCACAGGCTGAGCGTGAGACCGCCGGTGGAGTGCCCGAGCAGGACGAGGCGCCGGTCGGATTCACCCCCGCCTTTCCCGCGTCCCATCTCCGTCAGAGCCGCGGCGATGTCTTCGTCGTAGGTGGCCAGGTCGGCGACGTAGCCGGGCGTCTGCCCCTCGCGGAGGCTGCGCCCGTACTTGCGGAGATCGAGGGCGAAGAAGCGCGCACCCCGCGAGGTCCAGAAGCGCGCGAGTCGCTTCTGGAAGAAGTAGTCCGACCACCCGTGCACGTAGAGCACGTCGACGCCGTCGAGCTGCGGCGCACGGCGGCGCACCCGGTCCCACCACCCCGGCTCCGCGGGAAGGGCGCGCACCAGCGTCGCGACGACCGGCCCTTGGTCGTCCGCGCCGAGGTCGAGCGTGAGCTGCTCGAACTCGTCGCCGAGCACGTCGGGCGTCCAGTCGGCCATGCGGTCCTCCCCCGTCATCGCCAGGCTAGCCCAGGCGCGACGCCGGGACCGGTTCCGGCGCTACTCGCCCCGGGAGACGCGGACCATCTCGTCGCGCGGGACGACCTTGACGCGAGCGCGCTCCTGCGGCGCACCGAGGGCGATCTCGTGCTCGTCGAGGCGGTGCCAGCCGTCCAGGTCGGTCCACTGCACGCCGCGCTCCTGCAGGAGAGCGACGATCGCCTCCTCCGACGGGTCCTCCGGGTGCCACCAGGAGCCCTGATCGTTGATGATGTGCCGCACGGTCTCCATGGCGTCGGACTTCGTGTGGCCGATCAGACCCACCGGGCCGCGCTTGATCCACCCGGTCGCATAGATGCCGGACACGCGCTCGTTCGAATCCTTCGCGAGCACCTGGCCCTCGCGGTTCGGGATCACACCGTGCTTCTTGTCGAAGGGCACACCCGGCAGCGGCGAACCGAAGTAGCCGATGGCGCGGTACAGCGCCTGGAGCGGGACCTCGCGCATCTCGCCCGTGCCCACGGCGCCGCCCTGTCCGTCGGGCCGCGTGCGCTCGTACACCAGCGCCGCCACGCGACCGTTCTCGTCCTTGCGCACTTCGACGGGGCGCGCCCAGAAGTGCAGGTGGAGGCGCCGTGAGGCCGTGCCTCCCGCGTTGTTGACCGAGTCGCGCTTGCGCCAGGACTGCAGGATGCGGTCGATGACCATGACCTGCTTGTTGCTGGCGACCGCGTCCTTCGAGGCCTCGTCGTAGTCGAAGTCCTCGTCGTACACGACCATGTCGACGTCGCGCAGCTCTCCGAGTTCGCGGAGCTCGAGCGGCGTGAACTTGACCTGAGCGGGGCCGCGCCGGCCGAAGACGTGCACATCCGTGACCTCGCTGGCCTGGAGCCCCTCGTACACGTTCTGCGGAACCTCGGTGACGAGCAGGTCCTCCGCGTGCTTCGCGAGCATGCGGGCGACGTCGAGCGCGACGTTGCCGTTGCCGAGGACGCCGACGGACGCGGCGTCCAGCGGCCACTCGCGCGGAACATCGGGGTGACCGTCGAACCAGCTGACGTAGTCCGCCGCTCCGTAGGAGGCGACCGCATCGATGCCGGGGATGTCCAGCGAGGTGTCGCGGATCGCGCCGGTCGCGAAGATCACGGCGTTGTAGTGCTTCTTGAGGTCGTCGAGCGTGATGTCCTCGCCGAAGCGCACGTTGCCGAAGAGGCGGATGTCGCCGCGGTCGAGCACGTCACGCAGAGCCGTGATGATGCCCTTGATGCGAGGGTGATCGGGAGCCACGCCGTAGCGCACGAGACCGTACGGCGCCGGAAGCTGCTCGAAGAGGTCGATCGACACATCGAACTTGCGCTCGGCCTTCAGAAGGATGTCCGCGGCGTAGATGCCGGCGGGGCCCGCACCGACGATGGCCAGTCTGAGCTTGGTCATGGAGGTCCTTTCGTATGCCGTCGCAGCGGGCGCGCGGCCCGACGGGCCGCCCGCGCAGATCAGCTGGATCGTTCGGCGAGGGTCTCTGCGAATCGGGTCAAGGCCTCGCGCACCGTGCCGCGCGGCAACGGACCGAGGGCGTCGATGGCGTCCTGCGTCCAGGCGTGCGCGAGCTCGAGGGTCTTCTGCGTCACCGGGTGGTCGCGCAGCTCGTCCAGGGGCTCGTCGAGGATCGCCGGGTCCGCACCATCCGCGATCCGGGCGACCCCGTCATCGATGCGCGCAGCGAGGTCGGCGGACGCCTCGTCGGCTTCGGCCTTGAGCAGCAGATACGGCATGGTCGGGACGCCGGCGCGCAGGTCGGTTCCGGGCACCTTCCCCGTCTCCTCCGGCTTGGCCGAGAGGTCGATCACGTCGTCGAGCAGCTGGAAGGCGACGCCGATCTTCTCGCCGTACATCCGCAGCGGCTCCTCGTACTCGCTCGGGGCGTTGGAGAAGATCACACCGCCCTGCGTGGCTGCGGCGATCAGCGAACCGGTCTTGTCGGCGAGCACCTGGATGTAGAACGCGATCGGGTCGTCGTTCTCCTGCGGGCCGAGAGTCTCGTGCATCTGCCCGAGCACGAGCCGCTCGAACGTATCGGCCTGAAGCCGGATCGCGCGTTCGCCCAGTCGGGACATCAACTGGCTCGCGCGGGAGAACAGGATGTCCCCCGTGAGGATCGCGATGTTGTTCCCCCACACGGCGTGCGCGGCCGGGACGCCGCGTCGGCGGTCCGCCCCGTCCATGACGTCGTCGTGGTACAGCGAGCCGAGATGTGTGATCTCGAGCGCCTTGGCGACGTCGATGACCTCGCGGGTGTTGCCGTCGCCCAGCTGCGCGGCGAGCAGCGTGAGCACCGGTCGGATGCGCTTGCCGCCGGCCTCGTACAGGTAGCGGCTGGCCGCGTCGGCCAGCGGATCGGCGACGCGGACGTCCTCGGCGAGTCCGGTCTCGACCAGCTCCAACCCGTCTTCGATGGCGCGCGCGACGCGGCGGGCGGCGGGGCCGATGAAGACGCGATCGCTGAAGCCGAGACGGCTCGCCAGTCGCGAACCCGGGGCGATGGGGCTCGAAGTCACGTTCCCAGCCTACCTTCGTCGGGTGCCGCGGTTTCGCGCGGAGGAATCACTCCGGCTTGCGTGCTCTGTGCAGGGCGACGATGCCGAACGTGAGATTGCGGTACGCGACGTCCGTCCACCCCGCCTCACGGATCCAGGCCGACAGCTTCTTCTGGTCGGGCCACTCCCGGATCGACTCGTTGAGGTAGTCGTACGCGTCGCCGTTCGTGCCGGCCACGCGTGCGACGCGCGGCAGGACCTGATCGTTGTAGAGCCGGTAGGCGCCACGGAACAGCTTGCCCGGAGGGGTGGAGAACTCGTTGATCACGAGCCTTCCTCCCGGCTTGGTCACCCGGAACAGCTCCTGGAGGGCCTTCTTCGGGTCGTTCACGTTGCGCAGCGCATACGACATGGTGACGGCGTCGAACTCGGCATCCGCGAACGGCAGGGCCGTGGCGTCCGCCTGCACGAACGAGAGGTTTCGCATCGCCCCGTGGCGGCGCTGGCCCTCGGCGAGCATCCCCGGCGAGAAGTCGGCCGCGACCACGTCGGCGCCACTGCGGGCGAGAGAGGCCGACGAAGACGCGGTGCCCGCTCCGAGGTCGAGGATCCGCTCCCCCGGCTTCGGCGCGACCGCGCGGGTCGTCGCCGCCCGCCACAGGATGTCGTTGCCGAAGGTCATGGCCGTGTTGGTGCGGTCGTACCCTGCGGCGACCTGGTCGAACATGCCGCTGACGCGGGCGGGGTCCTTGCCGAGATCGGCGCGGTTGGCTTCGTTCGGGGTCACGGCTTCAGTCTAGGCGCGAGACCCAGGGCTTCGAGGCGGTCGAGCCAGGGATCGGCGGTGGCATCGTCGAACGGGGCGGTCTGCGCGCGCACCCGCTCCTCGAGGTCGAGGGCGAGCGCCTCGAGATGCGTCATCACGTCGACGGGATAGCCGTACCGGGCGCTGTGCTCGGCCCACTCGTCGCGGTCGTCGACCCAGGTCCCCCGCGCACCCGCCACCCGCACGACGTCGAGGTCCATGTCGATGCCGGTCGCGAGCAGCGGGTCGTCGGACCAGCGGATGTCCCACCCCAGGTCGATGTAGATGCGCATCCCGCGGCGGTGACGGCGGTTCACGGTCACCGCATGGTCTCCGCTGGCGGGGATGAGCGTCACGTTGGGGCCGCCCGCATGGAACGCGGCCCCGGGGCGCTCGCTGTGCCATCCCACGGGTTGCCCGAGCCAGTCCCCCCACTCGTCGGCCCCGAGGTAGACGCATTCGTGGCGCCAGTGCGGCGAGCCGTCCCACTTTCGCCACTGGAAGACCATCTCGGTGCCGGGTGCGGGGCGTGCATCACTCATCCGCTCACCCTACGACGGCGCGGATCCCTGCCCCCTGAGCGGCATAGGCTGGAACCGTGCACACCACCCCCCTGGTCGTGGAGACCCGAGAGATCGACCCGGTCGAAGATCTGCTCGCCTACACGGATCCCGCCCGCCCGCTCGCCTGGCTGCGGCGCGGGGACGGGATCGTCGCCGTCGGCGAGACGCTCGCGGAGATCCGCCCTCCGGCGCGTCCCGGCGGATCACGCGTCGAAGCCCTCGCGACGGCCTGGCGGGGGATGGCCGCCGAGGCCGAGATCACCGATCCGATCGGGCTCCCGGGCACCGGGCTGGTCGCCTTCGGTGCCTTCACCTTCGATGAGGAGTCGACGGCCGACAGCGTGCTCCTGGTGCCGACGCGCGTGCTCGGCCGACACGGCGACCGGTTCTGGGAGACCCGCATCCGCCTCGCCGACGCAGCGGTCCACGAGGATGCACTCGCCACGGAGCCGTACAGACCGCACTGGGCCGGCACGGTCGGACCGGGCGCGCAGACCCCTCAGCGCTACCAGGACGCGGTGCGCCGGGCCCTGACCCGCATCGCCGACGGCGAGCTGAGCAAGGTCGTGCTCGCGCGCGACCTGACCGGCAGCATCCCTGCGGGGTCCGACCTGCGTCGCCTCGTGCGCGCCCTCTCGACCGGCTATCCCGACACCTGGGCCTTCGCGGTCGACGGCCTGATCGGGGCGAGCCCCGAGACTCTGGTCACCGTGCACGACGGCACCGTCACGGCGCGTGTGCTCGCCGGCACGATCGGGCGCGGGGCCGACGCCGACGCCGACACCGCGGCATCCGCACACCTCGCTTCGAGCGTGAAAGACCTCGACGAGCACCAGTACGCGGTGCAGAGCGTGCTCGCGTCGCTGCGCTCCCACACCAGAGCCCTGGCCGCGAGCGAACAGCCCTTCCTGCTGAAACTGCCCAACCTCTTCCACCTGGCGACCGATGTCGAGGGCGAGTTGGCCGACGGCGAATCGGCCCTGGACCTGGTGCGCGTCCTGCACCCGACCGCAGCGGTCGCCGGTACCCCGACCCCGGCGGCGATCGCCGCGATCCGCGACCTGGAGCCCTTCGATCGCGGACGCTACGCCGGGCCGGTGGGCTGGGTGGACGCGGCAGGCAACGGAGAATGGGCGATCGCCCTCCGGTGCGCGCAGTTCACGGCAGGCACCGACGCGATCAGGGTGACCGCCTACGCGGGTGCCGGGATCGTGGCCGGCTCCGACCCGGAGAGCGAGTTGCTCGAGACCCGGGTCAAGTTCCGCCCGCTCGTCGACGCCCTGGCCTAGCTCGCGGCGAGGCGCTCCTTCTCGGCCTCGACGTCGAAGTCGGCGACCGGCCACTGCGGATCGATGTCCTCGAGGGCCGCGAGCAGCAGCTCCTGCACCGCGAGGCGCGCATACCACTTGGCGTTCGCCGGGATCGCGTGCCACGGGGCGACCTCCGTCGAGGTGCGGTCGAAGACCCTCTGGTACGCCTCCATGTACTGCGACCACAGGAGCCGTTCATCCACATCGCCGGGGTTGTACTTCCAGTGCTTGTCCGGCCGGTCGAGTCGCTCCATGAGCCGCGCCTTCTGCTCTTCCGGCGAGATGTGCAGCATGACCTTGATGATGCGGGTGCCCGACGCCGCCACCCGCGCCTCGAACTCGTTGATCGCGTCATAGCGGCGCTCGATCTCCGCGGCGTCCGCGAGCCCGCGCACCCGTCCGATCAGGACGTCCTCGTAGTGGGAGCGGTCGAAGACGCCGATGAACCCCGGCTCGGGCAGGCGCTTCTCGACGCGCCACAGGAAGTCGTGGGCGAGCTCTTCCGGAGTCGGGGCCTTGAACGCGGCGAGCGCGACCCCCTGCGGATCGACACCCCCCACGACATGCCGCACGATCCCGCCCTTGCCGGCGGAGTCCATCGCCTGCAGCACCAGCAGCACCGCGTCCTTCGTCACGCCCACCCGGCTTTCGGCGAACAACCGCTCCTGCAGATCGTTGAGCGCGTCGAGCCCGGCCGCGAGATCGCGTACCCCGTGCGACTTGCCGCCGACATAGCCGGGCTTGGTGTCGGGGTCGAGGTCAGCGAGACGGAAACCCTCGTCGACGCGGAGCCGCTGCGTCCAGGTGTGCGCGTTCATACGCACATCCTGCCAGTCAACGCGGCAGCGGCACCTCGATGATCTGACGTCCGCCTCGCGGCGTGGTGAGCGCCTGATCCAGCGCGGTGCGGGTCGTGACCCGCTGGTACTCCCAGCCGTACGCCGACGCCAGGTGTTCCAGTCGCACGGTGTGCGGGGTGTAGAAGGCGCGATCGAGGTCGGCCGGGGGTGCGGAGGCGGCGACTTCCAGCGCGTCGAAGATCGTCCCACCGCCGTCGTTGCCGACGATGACCTGGAGACGCGGTTCCGCCTCATCCGGCGGCAGCAGCAGGGCACCGACGTCATGCAGGAAGGCGAGGTCGCCCAGCAGCACCCTGGTCACGCCGGGAGCGCCCGCGGCCTGGCTGGCGAGCGCGATACCGGTCGCGGTCGCGATCGTGCCGTCGATCCCAGCGAGACCGCGGTTCGCGTGGACGGGCACCTTCTTGCCTCCGAGCACCTGGTCGGCCACGCGCACCAGCCGCGACGAGCCGAAGACGAGCCGATCGTGCGGCCAGGTGGCCCGCCACACGGCATCGACGAGCAGCTCGCGATCGAGCGGGCGCCGGACCGCGTCGAGTTCGGCCTTCACGGCTTCCCGACGGGCGGCGAAGTCCGTGGAGGCGAGGCCTTCCGGATCCGGGGCGCTCTCGCTCAGGTCGACGGTCTCGGCGGCGGAGGCCTGGAGCCACGCACCGAGCCACGCACGATCGGCGGCACCGGGGGCGACCGTGACGGCCCCGACGGCGCGCGTGCGGTGGTTCAGGTTGAGCTCCTCCCCTCCGCGACGGACGGCCACCACGTCGACATCCTGGCGCGAGAGCAGGGCCGTCGCTTCCCGGCTGAGGGTCGGGTGACCCAGCACGACCACGCGCTCGATACGTCCACCGAGCTCTTCCTGCGCGAGGAGGCGGCGATACCCGTGCACGATCTGCCGACCGAACCGGGCCCCGCTCACGATCTCGGCGATCAGCGGCCACCCACCGGCGTAGGCGATCTCCTCGGCGTCCGGCCCGGCATCGGCACCGGCCAGCACGACGGTGCGCGGACCCCGGGCGAGCTCGAACGAGTCGGCCGCACGCCGGACGGGCGTATCGCCGGGAGCAACCCTGACTTCGGGGAATGCGCCGGAGAGCGGCTCACGCGACGGCAGGTTCACGTGGACGGGTCCTGCGACGCCGGGAAGCGCATCGACGTCGCGCACGCCCATCGCCGCGGCCACCGCACGCTCGGCGAGCCCTGCCCACTCGCCGTCTCCCGGAACCGGCGCGTCGACCTGATCGCGCACCCAGGGGTGGAACAGACCGTTCTGCAGCGTCGCCTGATTGGCACCGACGCCCCGCAACTCGGGTGGGCGATCAGCGGTGAGCAGCAGCAGCGGCACGCCCGAGTGGAACGCCTCCATCACCGCGGGCAGCAGATTCGCGACGGCCGTCCCCGAGGTGCAGATCACCGCGGCAGGGACCTGCGTCTCCCTGGCGATGCCGAGCGCGGTGAAACCGGCGACCCGCTCATCGATGCGCACATGCACACGGAGGTGACCCTCATCCGCCAGACGCACCGCGGCGAGCGCGAGGGCCTGCGAACGCGAACCCGGGGAGACGACGACGTCGCGGACTCCATGGGCGACGAGATCGGCGAGCAGGGACGCCGCCGCATCCATCGCCGGCGACGAGCTCACGGGCGCGGGTCCGAGGCGGGAGGCTCGTCGGTCTCCTCGTCCAGGCGTGCGAGCTCCTCTTCGAGCCGGCGGATGCGCGCATCCTGCTCGGTCTTGTCGATGCTGCGCAGGAAGGCGGGATCGTCATCCGGGGCGATCACCGGGCGAGCACCGGAACCGTTGGCCCGCCGACGACCGATCACGAACCAGAGGATCCCCCCGATCACGGGGAGGAGCACCACGATGGCGATCCAGGCGGCCTTGGGCACGCCCCGGTGCCGCGTCGCCGGCTGCACAGCGCAGTCGACGATGCTGAACACCCAGAACACGGCGGCGAGGAAGCCGCCGATGATCAGTAGTCTCGCCACCCCTCCAGTGTAGGCATGTCCTCAGCGTCCGGGGTTCGGAGGAGGCAGAGGCGCCGTTGCTAGACTGCGCGGGAAATGCTGCCCTCATCGCCGGATCGGATGCCGCGAGCACGGGCCGAGCGGACGATGATCGCGCGTGTGGTCCTCGCCGTCGGTCTCGCGCTCCTGCTCGTCGTCGGCGCGTGGTCGACGTCGCGCGGCTCCGCCGAGGTGCACGCCACGCTCTGCCTCGCCTCCGGCACCACGGCGTCGACGGGCACGGAATCCGGCACCGCCGTGGTCGACGGCGCGACCGCGGTCGACGTCCTCACCGCCGACGCCGGGGTCTGCCTGGTCGTCGCGCTCTGCTGCGTCGCACTGGTGCTGCTGTTCCGGCGTCTCCGCGGTCGCGGCACACAGCTGCTCGTCTCGCGCGCCCCGCGCACAGCACCGCCGGCGCGCGCCGGACCGCGTCCTCTCCTCTCCGCACTCTCGCTCACACAGCTCTCGATCTCCCGCACCTGAACACCGACGCGTCCCTCGGGCCGCCTTCGCGCGGCATCCCCTTTCCCGTCGTACCCGTGTGTCTGGAGACCCCATGAAGAACTCTGTCAAAGCGACCCTGATCGCCATCGCCGTCGCCATCGTCCTGCTGATCGTCGCCCTCGTGTTCGCGCTCAACCAGCGCGCAGCCCCCACGCCGCCCGAAGGCGCGGAGCAGCAGACCGTCCGCACCGACTCGCACGTACTCGACGACGGGGGCGAGGGCGCCGTGACCGTCGTCGAGTTCCTCGACTTCGAGTGCGAGGCCTGCGGGGCGTTCTATCCCGTCGTCGAAGAGCTCCGGGAGAAGTACGACGGCGAGATCACCTACGTCGTCCGCTACTTCCCGCTCCCGGGTCACATCAACTCCACCCAGGCCGCCCTCGCCGCCGAGGCGGCGGCGCAGCAGGACCGATTCGAGGACATGTACCACCGACTGTTCGAGACGCAGGCGCAGTGGGGAGAGCAGGGTGAGGAGACACCCGAGGTGTTCCGCGCCTTCGCCGAGGAGCTCGGACTCGACATGGCCGCCTACGACGCGGCGATCGCGGATCCGGCGACGGCCGAGCGCGTGCAGGCGGACAAGGCCGACGGGGAGAAGCTCGGCGTGACCAGCACCCCGACCTTCTTCGTGGACGGCGAGAAGGTCGTGCTCGAGACCTGGGACGACCCGGAGCAGGCGATCGAGAAGGCCCTGAACGGCTGAGTCCTGGCGCCCGTCACGGCAGCCACGCCGAGGGTGAAGGCCGGACACGAACCCCGATACTCTGAGATCAGATTCAGGGAGAGGGCCCGGACGACGATGGAACTGACTTCGCTTCTGCAGGGGACGCACAACGCCCGGGAACTCACCGGGTTGCCGGTCTCGGGAGGCGGGACCATCGCGTCCGGGCTCTTGTTCCGTGCCGATGCTCTCGCCGGACTGACCGACGATGGACTGCAGGCTCTGACGGATCTCGGCATCGGCACCGTGATCGATCTGCGTACGGATGCCGAGCGATCCCGTGCAGCCGACCGTCTCCCCGCGGACGGCAGCGTGACGCTTCTGCCGTTGCCCATGCAGGGCGGAGCGATGGACGAGATGGTGAAGCATCTGCTCCCTGCGGCCGGAAGCAAGAGCCTGTCGGTGACCCAGGTCGCCCAGCTCCTGAAGCAGGTGCCGACCCTGGAGGAGCTGTACATCGCGATCCTCACGGACAGCGCCGCGCAGTTCGCGACCGTGGCGCGCACGGTGCTCGACGCTGCGCGCACCCCCCGCCCCGGCGTCCTGTTCCACTGCACCGCGGGCAAGGATCGGACGGGTCTCGCTGCGGCGATCCTGCTCTCCGTCGCAGGCGTGCCGCGTGAGGCGATCGTCGGCGACTACACGGAGACCGAGAAGAACCTTGCGCTCGGATTCGCGGAAGCACTCACCGGCCTCATCACCTCGCTCGGCGTTCCCCTGACCCCCGGACTCAAGACGCTGGCGACCGAATCACCCGCCTCGGCCATCGAGGCGGCGCTGGACTGGATCGACGCGACTCACGGTGACGCCGCGGGCTACCTCCGCAGCGGCGGTCTGACGGACGACGAGGTCGCCGACCTGCGGCGGGTGCTACGCGGCGAGTAGTCCCGCCCCCGTATCTCCCCGCATCACCGGAGCCGTCGCTACGCTGATCGCATGACTGAGGAGCGCTCCCCCTCGCTGCACCCGCTGCCGGCGTTCGCGCGGCGGATCCCCGCGACGCTGACGATGGTGGTGCTGATCCTCGCCGTCGGGGTCATCTGGCGCGGCCTGTGGACACCGTTCGAGGACAGCGACCTGTTCCCTACCGTCGCCTACGGATTGCCCAATCTCGCCGAGGGGAAGTGGTGGACGCCGCTGACGGGCACGTTCTTCGTGAACCAGCCGTGGGTCTACGTGTTCACGATCGCCGGGTTCTGGGGCATGGCCTACCTGGAGTTCCGGCGCGGAACGCGCGTCGCCATCGCGTACTACGCGGTCGGCCAGCTGTTCGCGATCTTCGCCACCGCCCTGGTGCTCCTCGTGCTCTCCTCGTTCCCGTGGGCGTGGGCGACCACGCAGGCACAGGCGCTCGATGTCGGGGCCTCCGGAGGCACCATGGCCTGCATCGCTGCGGCGGTGGGCCTGTTCCGGCCACCGTGGCGGGTGCGCGGGTGGCTCATCCTGCTCGGCTTCGTCTTCATCGCGATGCTGTTCTGGGGCAAGCTCGCCGACCTCGAGCATCTGCTCGCCGTGCTGCTGATCCTCGTGGTGGATCGCACCCTGCGCGTGCGTCACACGACCGTCCGCGAGCAGAGGCTGATCGCGGTGATGGCGATCCTCGTGCTCGGTGCGGTCGAGATCATCACCACCCTCCTGCCGACCGACGGTCCGTTCGGTCCGACCGAGCCCGCCTCGGGCGGCTTCATCGACCTCGCCATCGACCTGGTCGTGATCCTGGTGCTCGTGAACGGGCTGCGTCGCGGACGACGCTGGACCTGGGTGCTCGCCCTCCTGCTCGGGATCCTCAACATCGTCACGGCCGCGCTCGTGCTGACGCTGATCACCGTCTTCAGCCAGGCCCAGGTCGACGTCCGCTGGGACGGCGAGACCGAGCTCGCCCTCGCGAACGGCTTCCTCTGGCTGATCATGCTCGTGTACCTGATCTGGGTACGCCGCGCGTTCCATGCCCGTCGGAAGTCGAAGCTCGGCATGCAGCCCTCCCCCACCGCGGACGACATGAAGCACGAACTGCGCACGCACGGCGGCGGCACCCTCTCGTGGATGACGACCTGGGACGGCAACAGCTACGCGCGTGTGCCCGGCGGCATCGTGGCGTACCAAAGGCGCAACGGCGTCGCGCTCGCGCTCGCCGACCCGATCGGCCCGGCGCATGCCCGTGCCGAGGCGGTGCAGGAGTTCATCCGCACGGCGGAGCTCGCCGGTCTCGTCCCGTGCTTCTTCAGCGCGGACGAGGCCACCCGCGCCGCGGTCCCCTCGACCTGGCGGAGCATCGTCGTCGCGGACGACACGATCGTCGATCTGCCGGGACTCGAGTTCACGGGAAAACGGTGGAACTCCGTGCGCACCTCGCTCAACAAGGCCGGGCGCGAGGACATGACCTTCCGGATGACCCACTTCAAGGCGGAACCGTGGGGGGTGCAGCAGCAGCTGCGGGCGATCTCGGAGGCATGGGTCGGCGACAAGGATCTGCCCGAGATGCGCTTCACCCTCGGCACGCTCGACGAGGCCGAGGATCCCGAAGTGCGGCTCGCCCTCGCGCTCGCCCCGAACGGCGACGTCGACGGCTTCCTCTCCTGGCTGCCCGTGTACGGCGACGACGGCGAAGTACGGGGCTGGACCCTCGACCTCATGCGCCGCCGCGAGGGCGGGTTCGGCCCGGTGATGGAGTTCCTGATCGGCTCCTCCGCCCGGCAGTTCTCCGACGAGGGCGCACAGATCATGTCACTCTCCGGAGCGCCCCTCGCCCACGACTATCCCCCGGATGCCGGTGTGATCGCCGCGCTGAGCGACCGCCTCGCTGAGGCCCTGGAACCGGTGTACGGCTTCGGTTCGCTGCACCGGTTCAAGCAGAAGTTCCATCCCCGCTACGAGACCATGTACCTGCTCTTCCGCGACGAGAGCGACCTCACCCGCATCGGCGGTGCCCTCACCAGGGCGTTCCTGCCGGATGCGACTCTGCGGCAGTTCGCCGGCGCGGGGCTCGAACTCGTCCGCGGCGGCGGGAAGGACTGAGCCCGTGCTCGATGAAGGCCGCCTCCGCTCCATGGCCGACGACCTGGGCCGCGTCCCCGGCGTGCGCGCGGTCGCGCTGGGCGGGAGCCGCGCCCGCGGGACCCATCGCCCGGACTCCGACATCGACCTGGGACTGTACGTGGATGCGGACGTCGACCGCGCCGGTATCGCCCGCGTCGCGAGCAGCTGGACGGGCGAACACGTCGAGGTCGCCGAGCGCGGCGGATGGGGCCCCTGGGTCGACGGCGGTGCCTGGCTGATCGTGGACGGCGTGCCCGTGGACCTCATCCTCCGAGACGTGGAGCGGGTGACGGAGCAGTGCGCCCGCGCCGTCCGGGGCCAGTTCGCCTTCCATCCCCAGCCCGGGCACCCGCTCGGCTTCCTCGACGTCGCCTACGCGGGTGAGGTCGCGACGAGTGTGCCGCTGCGTGATCCGGACGGGCTGCTGGTCACTCTCGCGCGCGGGGTGACCCCGTACCCCGACGCGCTGCGGGAGGCGCTCCTCGCGAACCTCTGGCAGGTCGATTTCCTGCTGAATGCCGCGGTGAAGGGCGCGAAGGCCGGCGATGTCGCCTACGTGTCGCTGTGCGGCACCACGACGACCATGCTCACCGCGCACGGGTGGCATGCTGCCGCCGGCACCTGGGTCACGAACGAGAAGGGTCTCGTCCCGAACGTGGCCCGCCTTCCGATCGACACCGGCGGGTTCAGCGCGGCCGCAGCTGCCGCTCTCGGGAATCTGGGCTCCTCCGCCGAGGAGTTGCTCGCGGCGGTCGGCCGGTTGCGGGAGCTCCCGCGCCCCGGCGGCTCTGCAGCCGGCTGACCGGCAGAGGGGCGGTCACCCCCGGGCGCGCTCCTCGAGGTAGCGCTTCTCGACCTCATTGGCGGAACTCGCGGCGGCCTCCGCGAAGCCGGCCCGCGCCGCCGCATGCTCGCCGACCTCATCGAGCAGGTGCGCACGCACGATCCGCGCCCTGCTGGCCGTCAGCGGATCGGAGGACAGCGCGTGCTTCCGGTCGAGCTCGTCGAGCAGGGCCAGCCCCCGCCGCGCGCCGAAGGCACGGGAGACGGCGACCACACGACTGAGCCGGACGACGCCGGTCGGTTCGAGCCGTTCGAGCCAGAGGTAGAGCGCGGCGATCTGCGGCCAGTCCGTGTCGGCCGCGGTCGCGGCGTTCACGTGCACCGCACTGATCGCCGCTTGGAGCTGGAACGGACCGACCTGGCCCCGCTCCCACACGGCCTCGATCAGCCGCGACCCCTCCTCGATGAGCGTGCGATCCCAGGACGCCCGATCCTGATCGTCGAGCACGACCAGGACGTCGTCGATCTCGCGGGCCTCCCTTCGCGCCTCGGTCAGGAGCATGAAGGCGAGGAGCCCCTGCGCCTCCGGATCGTCGTCGCGTGCGGCCACGAGCATGCGAGCGAGACGGATCGCCTCGCTCGTCAGATCGACGCGGACGAGCGAGGGGCCCGCCGTCGCCGTGTACCCCTCGTTGAAGATGAGATAGAGGACGCGCTCGACCGCGGTGAGACGGGCATCGAGGTCATCGACACCGGCGAGCTCGAAGCGCGCACCCGCCCTGCGCAGTGTCTGCTTCGCCCGGCTGATCCGGGTGGCCATGGTCGCTTCCGGTACTCCGTAGGCGTGTGCGATCTCTGCGGTCGTCAAGCCGCCGACCGCGCGCAGGGTGAGCGCGATCTGCGACGACCCGGTCAGCGCGGGATGGCAGCACAGCACCAGCAGCTCGAGGCTGTCGTCTCGCGCGACGGGCGTGACGAACGCTCCGGCGACGTCACGGCGACGGGGATCGGACGCCAGCCACTCGTACTCGCGACGCCGATCCGCGTCCTCCGCGCGCAGGAGATCGATCAGCTTGCGGTAGCCCACCCGGATCAGCCAACCCCGCGGTTCCGCGGGGATGGCCTCGGCCTGCCACGTCCCGTGCGCTGCCAGCAGCGCCTCCTGCGTCGCATCCTCCGCCAGATCGAAACGTCCGAACCGACGGACCAGGGCACCGAGGACCTGCGGCGCCTCCTGTCGAAGGATCTCCTCGATCCGCCGACGGACGGTCGGTGACGTCACGCGAAGTCGTCACCCATGATCGGGCGGATCTCCATCGGCTCCCCGAGGACCGACACCATCTCCGCGACGATCTCCCGCGCCCGCTCGATGCCCGTGCACTCGATCACGGCGAAGCTCGCGAGCACCTCCTTCAGCTCGGCGAACGGACCGTCGGTCGCGACCGCACCCGATCCGGTCGGACGCACGGTGGTGGTCACGGCGGGATGCCCCAGCCCCTCGCTGAGGACGAACTCGCCCGAAGCGCGCAGCGACTCCTCGAAACGCTGATAGGCCGCGAAGGCATCCAGCGCCTCCTGGCTCGGGGTATCCGCCGTCTCGGCGTCCCAGGCGTCGGCGGGTGTATAGCTCAGCAGCAGGAACTTCACTGTTCTCCTCCGGGGTCTCATGTCATCCGATGATGTCCGATACGTCTCTCCCACCGTACGGGTCATGCCGACCGCCGCACCCGAAGCGCCATCACACTCACCCATCCGAAGGCCACAGCACCGGTGATCGCGATCTGGATGCTGGACTCGGTGGGCGACATCGGCAGCAGGAGCACGACGGCGACCACCCCGTGACCGACCGCCGCTGCCCCATGACGCGCGCGGATCTCGCGGATCAGGAGTGTGATGGCGGCACCCGCGAGCGCGAGGAACGACAGCGCTGCGGCGGAGGTGTGCACGATCGAATGCCACGACATCGCGACGACGCCCTCCGGGGCGCCGACCGGGAATCCGTTCTGCGGATCCATCGGGAAGAGCCCGGCGAGGAGGAACGCCGCGCCGAAGATCCCGACGAAGATCGGTACCAGGCGTCGTCCGATGCCCTCGGTCCGCACCCGCCGGTAGGCGATGGCGAGCGCGATCCCGCCGAGGCCGGCGACGGCGAAGGTGAGCATCTGCACCCAGCCGACGGAGCCCGTCGCGAGTTGGCTCAGGGGATGGATGCGGATGTCGAAGCCCTCCCTGGCGATCCCCTGGATGATCGACGACGCATAGAACACAGGACCGGCGACAGCAGCGAACAGCAGCAGCCGTCGCGTCGACGCCTTTCGCGGCGGGCGGACCTGCTCCGGAGCGGGCGCGGAATGGGTGGTCATGGTGGTTTCCTCTCCGATGCCCCGGGCGGCGCATCTGAAGACACCACGGTGCCGACCCGCAGATCTCGACATCCTCGCCGAGGACTTCTCGCCCACCGCCGTGTCGAGATTCCGAAGTCGGCTCCGTCGTGTCTGTGAGCGCGGCATCCGCCGGGCCGATTTCGAACAGGAGAGAATCATGACGGACCAGACGCAGACCGACAGCACACAGCTCGGCGACGATGAGGTCATGGGCGAGCAACCCCAGCCCGATCCCCGGCTGCGCGCCCTCGACCGGCTCGTCGGCGAGTGGGTGGTCGAGGGCGGGGCCCCCGGCACCGTGCGCTACGAGTGGATGCCCGGTGGGTACTTCCTCCTCCAGCACGTCGACCTCGAGCAGTTCGGCCAGCGGATCACCGGATTCGAGGTGATCGGCAACCTGCACCCGTTCGGCGAACCCGTCGGCGAGGACGTCGTCTCCCGCTTCTACGACTCGCTCGGCAACACCCTCGACTATGTGTACGAGCTCGAGGGCGACACGCTCACGATCTGGGGCGGGGTCAAGGGGAGCCCGGCGTACTTCCGCGGGACGTTCACGGCGGACGACCGGGTCATGGCCGGCGAGTGGGTCTATCCCGGTGGTGGCGGCTACCCCTCGACGATGACCAGGAAGTGAGCGCAGGCGTTCCCGTCGCACTTTCGATGGCTATCGGGCCGTTTGCGGGCAAAGTGCGACGGGAGCGCGGAAAGGAACCGCGCAGGTCGCTCCGCGCTCAGGAGTCGCGAGGGGGTCGACGCAGGTTCTTGGTCTCGGTGCGGCGCTGCTTCGCCTTCAGCCGACGCTCCTTCGAACCGCGAGTGGGTGCGGTCGGGCGACGCGGAGGAGCCGGCGGGCGCAGCGCCTCGGCCACCAGCGCGACGAGCCGATCCCGCGCGGCGTCTCGATTGCGCAGCTGTGCACGGTGCTCGGATGCCGCGATCGTGAGCACCCCGTCGACCAGACGCCCGCTGAGCCGGTCGAGCAGCCGATTCCGCTGATGCGGGGAGAGCACCGCCGAGTTCGCCGCATCCCAGACGAGCTCCGCCCGCGAATCCGCGGTGTTGACACCCTGCCCGCCGGGTCCCGACGACCGCGAGAAGCGCCACGACAGCTCGGACTCGGGGATGGTGAGGCCCGACGAGACCCGCAGACCGGGCGATGGGCAGAAGGCATACCTCCATCATCGGCCCTTGCGAGGCCGCACTCGACGACGACCGCTGTCCGGTTGCTCTGCGGCACCCCCGTCCGCCAGTGTGGAAGCACACCGACCCGTCCTGCTCACCGAGAGACCCTTCGTGTCTGCCCCCGTCTCGCCCCTCACCAGCCCCACACCGCGACGCCTGCAGGGCGGCCGCACGGGGTCGCTCGAACTCGCCCTGATGGTCGTCGCCGTCTTCACGGCCCTGCTCGGAATCATCGTGATCGCCGTCGGCTCCGAGCAGAGTGGCGAGCCGTTCGCCGTGCTGGCTTTCGTCGCACTCGCGTGGATCTGGGCGGGCGCGGGGATCTGCGCGTGGTGGCGGCGGCCGACCAACGGCATCGGTGGTCTGCTCCTGGTCGGTTCCCTTTCGATCTTCCTCATGAGCACCGGCGTTCTCGGCCCTCCCTCGATGAACTGGCTCAACGCGATCTTCGCGACGACACCGCTCGGCGTGGCGATCCATCTGCTGCTCGCGTTCCCTTCCGGGCGCGTCCGTGGCCGACTCTCGGCGACCGCGGTCGTGCTCGGCTACGTGACCTGCATCGTCTTCGACACGGCACGTGCGCTCACGACCGGCACCCCGGCGTTCGAACCGCTGTCATTCGTGCAGAGCGTGCTCGGCGTCACGGCCATGGCCATGACCGCGGTGGTGCTCGCCCAGCGCTTGCGGTCCGCGGATGCGGCGCATCGGCGACGCCTGCTCCCTCTCTACACGTACGGACTTCTCGCGGTGATCTGCCTGCCGCTCATCCCGAACGTCCTGTTGCCGATGGGACTCGACTTCGACATCGTCATCTCCTTGCAGTGCGTGCTTCTCGCGGGGCTGCCGATCGCGTTCCTCTTCGGGGTCCTCCGCGGCGGTTTCTCCCGCACGGCTCCCCTCGAAGCACTGAGCGAATGGCTTGCGATCCGAGGAGCGAGCCGTCCGGCCGTCGCGCAGGCGCTGGCGACGACGGTCGGGGATGACACCCTGCGGGTCTCCTACTGGGATGCCGCGAAAGGACAGTATGTCGACGAACGCGGTGAGCAGGTGCGCCGTGACCAGCTGCTCTCCGACCGCGACCGCGCATGGCTTCAGGTGAGAGTGGATGACGACGTCGTCGGGGCGGTCGACTACGACGCCCGGATGATCGCCGAGCCAGGACCCGTGCGTCGCGCCGCCGAGGTCCTCGCCATCGCCCTCGATCGCGAACGCCTGACCACGCAGCTCCTCGTCAGCAACGAAGCTCTCAGCCGGTCGCGGGTCCGCCTCGTCGAAGCAGCCGACCGTGAACGCTCGCGCATCGCGCGCGATCTGCACGACGGGTTGCAGATGCAGCTCGTCCTCCTCGCCATCGAAGCACAGACCATCGCGAACACAGCAGGCGGATCCGCCGTGACCGGTGACATCGAGAAGCTGCGTCGGGGGATCGACCTCGCCGCCGCCGACCTGCGTCGCCTCGTCCACGACGTGCTTCCGGCCGCCCTGCTCGAGCGGGGTCTCCTCGCCGCCACCGAAGACCTGATGGACCGGTTGTCGGTGCCGACGACGCTCGAGGCGGACGTCGACGAGACGATGATCTCGACGTCCACCGCCCACACCGCGTACTTCATCATCGCGGAGGCCTTGGCCAACACCGTCAAGCACGCCGGAGCCTCCCGGGTCCGCATCGCCCTGACACAGCGCGACGGGCGGATCTCGCTCGACGTGGAGGATGACGGGGTCGGCGGCGCGCGGATCGGCGCAGGAGCGGGCCTGCGCGGCCTCGCCGACCGGGTGGACGCGCTCAGCGGCACGATCTCGATCCGCTCGGAGCCGTTGCGCGGCACCCGCGTCCGCGTGGAGCTGCCATGCGCGTCGTGATCGGCGAGGACGAAGTGCTGCTGCGCACCGGCATCGCCCACATCCTCTCGAACGACGGGTTCGATGTGCTCGCCACCGTCGGCGACGCGTTCCACCTCGAACAGGAGGTGGAACGACACCGCCCCGACCTCGTCCTCACCGACATCCGGATGCCGCCGACGCACACCGACGAGGGACTGCTCGCCGCCGTACGGATACGTCGCGCCCGTCCGAACCTCGGCGTGGTCGTGGTCTCCCAGCACGTGCAACGCCGGTACGCCACCGAGCTCCTCGAGGGCGGCGGCGGTTTCGGGTACCTGCTCAAACAACGGATCGCCGATGTCCACACGTTCACGGCCGATCTCCGTCGTGTCGCCGCCGGTGGCACCGCCCTCGATCCCGAGGTCGTCTCGGTGCTGGTGGCACGCGCGAGCCGCGGCGCATCGGCCGTCGCGCGTCTCACGCCGCGTCAGGTCGAAGTGCTCGAGTTGATGGCGCAGGGACGCAGCAACGCGGCCATCGCCGCACAACTCGTGTTGAGCGAGAAGGCCGTCGTGCAGCACACCTCCAGAATCTACGACGCGCTCGGCCTCCCCGTCGACGCGGACGATCATCGTCGCGTGCTCGCCGTCCTCCGCCATCTCCAGGCGGCGCCCCCGCCCGCGACCTGAGACACTGAGCGCGGGCGGACCGAACGGTCCCCTCCCTGCCAGGCCCCAGCCTCACCGGCGCGTTCCCCGGCGGCCATAGACCTGAGTCGCCATTCCGAAGAGGCGACCGGGGTCCATTGCTGCGGGCGCCGCTGTGCACCACAGTGGCTGGGGTGGGCCATCGCCCGCCGAATCTCACGCTGGGAGACCCATGACGCACCGCACCCGACGCCCGCTGCTCACGTCTGCGCGCACGCGCGCACGCACGCGGGCTCCCCGGACCGACGCTGACGGTGCCCGCGCGCGGGCCGTCACCGGTCTCGCCACAGTCGCGATCTTCGCCGTGCTGCTGGCGGGGTGCAGCGGGGCACCGACACCGGCAGCGAGCACCAGCGGCGGTTCCGAGACCTCCGGCACGCTCCGCCCCGCGGCGCCCGAGGGTACGCTGCCCGACGAGACGCAGACCGCGCTGCAGCAGATCGTCGACCAAGCGATGGCCGAGTACGCGGTGCCCGGCGCCGCCGTCGGCGTATGGATTCCGGGCGAGGGCTCGTGGACCTCGGCCTTCGGCCTCGCCGACATCGAGGGCGAGGTGCCGGTATCGCTCGACATGACCTGGCCCCTGCGAAGCGTCACCAAGACGTACACCGTGACCCTGATCCTCCAGCTCGTCGACGCGGGAGAGATCAGCCTCGACGACACGATCGACCAGTACGTCGACGGCATCACGAACGGTGACAGCATCACGATCCGCCAGCTCGCCGACATGTCGAGCGGCAACGCGGATTACACCACGACCGAGGGCTTCGGCGCGGCCTACAGCGCCGACGAGTCGACGATCTTCACCCTCGACCAGCTCAACGGATTCCTCGTCGACCAGCCTGCGCAGTTCGCACCGGGCACGCAGCGGATCTACACGAATGCGAACACCAACCTCCTCGGTGCGGTCGTCGAGCAGGTCGCAGGACAACCGTTCGAGGCGGCACTCGACGAGCGGATCCTGGAGCCGCTCGGACAGAACGGCACGCGGTACACCCTGGATGCCACGACGTGGACCGAGCATCCGCTCGGCTACGTGATGCTGGACGGCGAGCAGGTCGTGCAGAACGACAACCTGTCGATCTACGGACCGGCCGGGTCGATGGTGTCCACGCTCGACGACGCCCGTGTCTGGGCGGAAGCGCTGGGCTCCGGCCTCCTCCTCGAGCCCTCCACACAAGCCGAACGCCAAGACGGGGCACCCCTCGACCAGGGACCTCCCTACGATCGATACGCTCTGGGCATCGGTGAGACGAAGGGCTGGTGGGGGCACAACGGCGAGGGTTTGGGCTTCACCGCTGCGGTGTTCCACGACCCCGAGACGGGCACGAACGTCGCCGTGTTCATGAACGAATCGAACGTGGTTCCGAAGGCGCATCCTGCGGATCAGACGTTCCGCCGGATCGCCGATCTCCTCGCCGATCGGAACGCCGAATGAACGCGGCGGTCTTCCTCCGGCGCGGCGCCACGGTCGCGGCGGTGTCGGCACTCGTCCTCGCCGGCACGACCGCGTGCACCACGGAGGCCCCCACCGACCCCTGGGCCGTCGACGGCCTTCCGGACGCCGCGCTGGACGTGATGAACCAGGACCGGTACGAGCACGCCACCTGGTCGATCGCCGTGCACGACCTCGAGACCGGAGAGGTGCTCATCGATCTCGGCGCGGACCGGATGGTGGAGCCCGGCTCCTTCGCCAAGACCTACAGCGCCGGAGCCGCATGGCTCGAGTGGGGTCCTGACCACACCATCACGACACCGGTCAAGCGCACCGGCGAGGTCACGGCTGGTGTCCTCGCCGGCGATCTCGTGCTCGTGGGGATGGGCGACCTCACGATGGGTGGACGCACGAAGGACGACGGAGGCGTGGACTTCACGAACCTCGACCACAACGACGCGAACTTCCTCCCCGGCTCGACGCTCACGCCCCAGGATCCCCTCGCCGGGCTGAACGATCTCGCCGCGCAGGTGAAGGCGTCGGGCATCGATTCGGTCGTCGGTGACGTGGTGGTGGACGACCGTCTCTTCACGGGCACGCTCGGCGGGCAAGCGGTGACCCCGACCATCATCAACCAGAATCTGGTCGACGTGATGGTGCAGCCGACGGAGCCCGGAGAGCCGGCCGGCACGACGTTGACCCCCGCCGTCTCACCGTGGACCGTCACCTCGACCGTCAAGACCGTGGAGGCCGGGGGCACGACCGACATCACCATCGACGAGTCCTCGCACGACGGCGAAGTCGTCCTGTCGGGCACCATCGCGGCCGACAGCGAGCCGCAGCTCAAGGTCTATGCGTTCGACGACCCCGCCACCTTCGCACGCACGGCGTTCATCGAAGCCCTCGGGCGCGCCGACGTCGCGGTGGCCGCCGATCCGCTCGCCACGAACCCCGGGACGGGACTCGCCGAGCGCGCGGAGGTCGACACCATGCCGACGGTCGCGGAGCTGGAGTCGCTCCCCCTCGCGGAGGAGGTCACGTATGTCATGAAGATCAGCTACAACCGCGGTGCGCAGACGCTCATCTGCCGTCTCGCGGTGGAGCGCGGCGACTCGGAATGCGACGCGGGCATGCCGATCGCCGGCGAGATCTGGAAGGACGCCGGGCTCGACGTCACCGGAGCAGCGCTCATCGACGGCTCGGGTCTCGAGGGGAACTACGTGACACCGGCGAATGCCCTGCAGATCCAGACGTTGATGGCCCAGCGCCCCGACGCCGAGCGCTGGAAGGCCACGCTGCCGGTGCTCGGCGTCGACGGCTCGCTCGCGATGGTCGAGGCCGACGGTCCGGCCGCCGGCAAGGTGTTCGCGAAGACCGGCACCCTCCTCAACTGGGACGCCTTCAACCAGCGCTTCCGACTCGCCACCAAGACACTCGGCGGCGTCATGGAAACGGCGTCCGGACGCGACCTCGCTTTCACGATCATCGTCACCCAGGGGTTCTTCGACGACCTGGACGGCATCCTCGACGCGAATGACGACGTCGGCGCCGTGACCGCGATCATCCAGCAGGCCTTCTGACGTCGCGCGGTCGTTCCCGACGGATGGGGGTGCTCACTGCACGACGAGCTCGGTCCCCTGACCCGCGTCGACGACGACCCCGATGTACGAGGGCACGGTCTTGGCGATCTCCTCCTGAAGGTCGTCCAGCGGCGGAGTCGAGCCGTCCGGGGTGGTGAGGGAGACCGTGGCCGTCAGCCCGCTCCACTGCACCGGCCCGTGGATGTGCCCGCCGCTCTCGTCTCCGAGCCAGTCGGCCGTCACATTCCGGATGCTGACCGACCAGCGGGCGACCGCGATCGAGGCGATCGAGTTCGCCGCCAGCGGGAGAGCGATGATCAGGGCCAGCGTCACGACGATCGCATAGGCCCGGCGCCGATCGGCGGTGGGCGATGACCCGGGGTCCCGCGCGTACCCTGCCACCGTGAACACGATGCTGCCCGCGATCACCAGCGCGAACACGTTCGAGAGGAAGAGGACGAGAGCACCGAGCGCCTCGGGCCACTGCCCCTGCCCCGCGCACACGCCGACCACGCCGAGCGGCGGCACGAGGGAGATCGCGATCGCGACGCCCGGCATCACCGCGCTCAGGTCCTTGCGGCACATCGCGAATCCGCCGGCGAACCCGGTCGCCAGCGCGGCCATCAGATCCATCAGGCTCGGCGAGGTGCGTCCGATCACCTGCGAGTTGGTGGACAGGCTCTCCGGGGTCGCGACGAAGACCGCGAACACCAATCCGAGCGCGATGACGATGACGACCCCGCTGAGGACCCACAGGATTGACGAGAGGACCCTCCGCGGATGGCCGGTGACGATCCCCCAGGCGATGCCGAGGATCGGTGTGCCCAGCGGGGCGATGATCATCGCCCCGATCACGGTCGCCGTCGAGTCGGTCAGCACTCCCGCGATCGCGATCACGCCGGAGAGCGTGAGCATGATGAGGAATCCCGTCCGCTTGCTGAGGGCGTCTCCGGCGCCCAGGTTCAGCGCATCGTCCAGGGCCTCGGCTGACAGCCGCTGCGACGGCGGGATCAGAGTCTGCGTCAGTCTCGACATGCCGCGGACCCCGTCTCCGCGCCTCGTGTTCTCGTCATGACCGAAAGCTAGGCACGCGGACCCCTGCGCGCAAGATCCCCTCGCCCGCACGGGAGGAGGAGTGGCGGACCGTCAGGAAGAAGTGGACGCGACGGCGGGAGTCGAACCCGCAACGCCGTCAGGTATGAGCTGAGGCCCGGGACCACCCGGATCGCCGCGATGCGAACGACGTTACCCGGCCGTGATCTTCCTCGCTAGAACCGTTTCCTGGGATGACGCTCCGAGTCTTCGGATGACCGGCCCGTCACTCGAGTTCATCCGGCGCAGCGGCGTCGAGGGCGCGCAGCAGCCGTCCGACGGCCTCGCGCAGCTCGCTGCGATGCGGCTCGGACAGCGCCACCGTGTACTCGACCCCCTCGGGGATCCAGAGCAGTCCATACATGGCCTCCCGCCAATCGGAGCCGCCGACCGGCCAGTGCGTGCGGTCGTCGCCCACGGGCGTCGCCCCCTCCCACCACGGCCCGAAACGCTCCTGCACCTCGGCGAGCGGCAGCTCCATCACGGCCGCTGCCGTGACGTTCTGCGGCGACCAGGACGCCGCCACGAGCACGCGCTCTTCGATCTCCTGTTCGGTGATCTCGTGCCGGCTGAACAGCACGCGGGTGTGCTCGACCGACACGATGCGGTCCACTCGGAAAGTGCGCCAATCGTCACGATCGAGATCCCAACACAGCAGGAACCACTTGCGGCCGGCCGGTGCGAGAGCATGTGGCTCGACCCGGCGGACGCTCTCCTGCCCTTCCCCGTCCACGTAGCGCAGCCGCAACCGTTCTGTGTCGCGCGTGGCGAGGGCGATCTCTCCGAGCACCTCCGGCGAGACCACCGGAGCATCGCCGATACGGGGCGCCTGCACCGACGCGGCGAGCGCGTTGACCCGCTGTCGCAATGCCGAAGGCAGCACCTGTTCGAGCTTCGCGAGCGCCGTGAGCGTGACATCCGGCCCCCCGACCAGCTGCTGAGTGGCAGCCACCCGCAGCCCGATGGCCATGGTCACCGCCTCATCGTCGTTGAGCAGCAGTGGCGGCACGGCGCTCCCGGCCTCCAATCGATAACCACCCGCAGCCCCGGGCGTCGACTCCACCCGGTAACCGAGCTCCCGCAGACGATCGACGTCGCGACGCACCGTGCGCTCGGTGACGCCCAGGCGTGTCGCGAGCTCGGCTCCCGGCCAATGTCTGTGCGTCTGCAGCAGATTGAGCAGAGCGAGGGCGCGGGTGGTCGTGTCGGTCATGCGTCACAGATTGCCAGACAACGAGGACGAGATCTGTCCGCATTTCTTTCTACGCTCCCCCTCATGAACGAATCCCTCATCGAGACCGAAGGCCTGACCAAGGTCTTCACCGTCAAGAAGACACCGGTGCACGCGGTGACCGATGTCTCCTTCACCGCCGTGCGCGGCGAGCTCGTCGCCTTCCTCGGCCCGAACGGCGCAGGCAAATCGACCACCCTCCGGATGCTGACCACTCTGATCCCGCCGACCTCCGGTCGCGCGACGATCGTCGGACACGACATCCGCACGGACGCAGCCGGGGTGCGCGCGCGCATCGGCTACGTCGGGCAGCTGACGAGCGGCAGCTTCTCACAACGCGTTCGGGATGAGCTGCTGAGCCAGGGCGCGTTCTACGGGATGACTCGCCGGGACAGCGCACGGCGGGCGAGCGAGCTCATCGAATCGCTCGATCTCACCTCTTTCGCGAACCGCAGCGTGCAGCAACTCAGCGGCGGGCAGAAGCGTCGACTCGACATCGCGCTGGGGCTCATGCACGCTCCGCCCCTGATCTTCCTCGACGAGCCCTCCACCGGACTCGACCCGCAGAGCAGGGCCAACCTCTGGGAGCACATCCTCGACCTGCGCACCCAGCACGGCACAACCGTCTTCCTCACCACGCACTACTTGGAGGAGGCCGACCGTTACGCCGAACGAGTGATGGTCATGGACAAGGGCCGCATCATCGCGGACGACGACGCCACCTCCCTCAAGGCGAAGCTCGCCGGAGACGTGCTGACGTTCGGATTCGCGGATGCTGCCGACGCGGCGAGCGCGCGGGGCGTGGTCGCTCGTCTCAGCGCGGCTGAGGTCACGGTCGAAGACTCCGAGATCTCGCTCGCGGTCCCGGCGGGCGACAGGCTGCTCCCGGTGGTCGTGCGAGAACTCGACGCCGCCGGCATCACCGTCCAT
The DNA here is from genome assembly GCF_004337555.1 of Microbacterium sp. PI-1. NCBI lineage: Bacteria > Bacillati > Actinomycetota > Actinomycetes > Micrococcales > Microbacteriaceae > Microbacterium > Microbacterium sp. PI-1. The sequence continues at coordinate 104,220 of NZ_SJYZ01000010.1, forward strand.
CGGGCGACCGGAGTGCCACCCACCCTCGACGACGTGTTCCTCGCTCTCACCGGACGCACCCTGCGCGAGGCCGGAGAGGGCGCCGAGGCCGCCGTCGACTCGCCCGATCCCGCACCCTCCCTCTCGGGGAACGACATGACAGGAGTCCACTCATGACCGACAACGACACACGCGTGCGCCCGAACCTCGCGCGCGACACCGGCAATGTGCTGAGCCGGGAGCTCAAGCCCGTTCTGCGCGACCCGTTCACGCTGATCTTCAGCCTCTTGCAGCCGCTCATCTTCCTGGGACTGTTCGCCCCGCTGTTGATCGGCGACTCCGGGCGACCGGCCGGCGAGACCCTGGCCTGGTTCGTGCCGGGCGTGCTAGTGATGATCGTGCTGTTCGGCACCGGGTCCACAGGATCGAACCTGCAGTACGAGATGATGACCGGCTCGCACGAGCGCACACTGGTCGCCCCGCTCGCCCGCTCCTCGCTGCTGATCGGCCGTGCACTCAAGGAGATCGCGCCCATCGTCGTGCAGGCACTCGTGATCGTCCTGATCGCGTGGCCCTTCGGATTCACGGTCGACGTCCCCGGCCTGCTCATCGGGCTGGCCTTGCTGGCCGTGTTCGGGGTAGGCCTCGGCTCACTGTCGTACTCGCTCGCGCTGGCGACGAAGGACCGGGAGTGGCTCTTCTGGGGGGTGCAGCAATCGTTGATCTTCCCGCTCCTGATCCTGTCGGGGATGCTGTTGCCGCTGGACGCGGCGCCTGGATGGATGCGAGTGGTCGCCTCGTTCAACCCGGTGAACTGGGTCGTGCAGGCTGAGCGCGCACTCTTCGCAGGCGACCTCGGGGATGAGACAGTGATGTGGGGCTGGCTCTCGGCGCTCGCGGTCGCGGTCGTCGGACTGGCCGTCGGCGTACGCGCCATCCGTCGCAGCAGTTGACGCGAGTGCGAAACCCCGGACGCGGCGTCGGCCCGTCAGCATGTCGTCCCGCGACACACCGACAACCGCACGACGCGTCTGGGTTTCGGCAACGCCCTCGGATCAGGGACGATGAGGAGCATGCTCTGGCCCTTCGGATCGACCTGGCGCCCGGTGCGGTGGAGACGGCGCGACGCCCTCGAGCTGCGCTGGCTCTCGGCCCGCACGTGGACCCGCCGCTGGTACCCCCAGGGCGTCGACCTCGGCAGCTGGCGCGACCGCCCCACGATTGCCGTGAGCTGGTTCCGGCAGCGCCTTGACGGCGTCCATCTCGCCTCCCGCGTCACCCTCGTCGACCGGGAACGCGCGCGACACCTGGACATCATCCTCGCGGTCACCGGGGACGACGGCGAGCTCGAGCCGGCGCCGATCCACGCCGGTGGTCTCGCCTGGTTCGGGGATCGATTGTTCGTCGCGGCGACGGGACGCGGCATCTGGGAGTTCGATCTCTCCGACATCCGCCAGGTCCGCGGCGCCGACGCCCGACGACTCGCCGGAGCGCGCGCCCGTAGGAGCCGTGCCACCGCGCTCGTGGCCGTGCGCACCGCCGTGCATCCGGTCGCTCTGCGCTGCTCCTTCCTCGGCCGGGTGTTCGACGACGACGGCTCTCCCCTCCGACGCGTGCTCATCGGCGAGCACCGCACCGACGGCAGCGGCCGGATCGGCGAGTTCTCCATCCCCGAGGACCCTGAGGACGCCTTCCTCGAAACGGACCGCTTCGCCCCCGACATCGCCCGCATGCAGGGGGCGGTGCGGTGGGGCGACCGCTACTTCGTGTCACAGTCCGACCAGTTGCACCCCGGCGTGCTGTGGAGCGGTCCGCAGTCCGCGCTCACCCGAGATCGCGCGGCACTGCCGGTCGGCTGCGAGGACCTCGCACTCGACCTCGACGCCGAGCTGCTGTGGACGCTGGGCGAACACCCCTGGCGGCGCGTGGTGCGTGGCATCCCCTTCGCTCACCTGGGCATCGGCGACGGAGGCAAAGCACAGCGAACGTAGACTGAAGGGGTGAAGAAGCCCGCCCCTTTCCTCGTCTACACCGTGCTGCGGCTGCTGGCATTCCTGGTGCCGCTCGCCATCCTGTGGTTCTTCCTCCCGATCTTCCGCGAGTTCTGGTGGCTCGCGGCGATCTTCGCCGCCCTCATCGGGATGAGCATCTCGATGCTGTTCCTGCGCACGCCCCTCACCGACGTCTCCGCCCGCTTGCAGGAGCGTCGGGAGAGCCGCTCCTCCGGTGGTCAGGCCGACGCGGAGGCCGAGGACCGGGCCATCGACGATGCGAACGAATCCGTCGACGACGACCCGCGGGTCTGACTCTCGCGCGCCGGGTCAGCCGACGAACGCCCAGAAGAGAGCGCCCGCGTAGAGCAGCGCGGTGAGAGAGGTGAGCGCCAGCGCGGTCACCAGCTCCTTCGGCTGCCGGTACGACCAGACGATCGCGATGGCGGGGAGACCTGCGAGCAACGCCAGCAGCGAGATCCACGCGATCGGGAACAGCAGCGCCAGCACGGCCGCGATGCCGAACGGCACCAGGACGAACAGCGTGAACAGCACCTGGGTGGCCCGGCGCCCGATCAGCACGGTGAGCGTGCGCTTGCCGACCTCGCGGTCCTGATCGATGTCTCTCAGGTTGTTGGCCAGCAGGACGGCGCATGCGAACAGGCCGGCGGCGATCGCCCCGAGCCAGGCTTGCTGCGGCAGGTCGAACACCTGCACCCACGTGGTGCCGAGCGTCGCCACGAGCCCGAAGAACACGAACACGAAGACCTCGCCCAGGCCGTAATAGCCGTAGGGACGCTTGCCCCCGGTGTAGAACCACGCTGCGATGATGCACGCGGCACCGACGGCGAGCATCCACCACTGCCCCGTGCGGATCACGATCGCCAGCCCGACGGCTGCGGCGAGCGCGAAGAAGCCGAGACCGATGATCAGCACGGTGCGGGGCTTCACCCGTCCGGAGGCGGTGAGACGGGCCGGGCCGACGCGGTGGGCGTCCGTCCCGCGGATGCCGTCGCTGTAGTCGTTCGTGAAGTTCACGCCGATCTGCAGCAGCACCGCGACGGCGAGACAGGCGAGCGCGATGACCCAGTGGAACTCGGGACCGGTGCTGCGCGCCGCCCCCGTGCCGATGACCACCGGCGCGATCGCGAGCGGCAACGTGCGCAGCCGTGCAGCCCCGATCCAGTCGGATGCCGTCACCGGCCCCGCTTCGACGACCGGACGCTTCGCCGGGTTGCCGCTTCTGCGGGTCGGCGTGCGCTGGGCACTCGGGGCCTTCTTCTTGCGCTGGGAGGATGCTGCCACGCAGGGAATCCTACTGGCCGGGGCGATGCGCGGCCTGCGCGTGCGGAGGGATCAGGCGTTCGGATTGCTGTCCTTGCCGTCGAGCCACAGGGTGTCGGAGGCGTCCCCGTGGGCGCCGCCCTTGCCCACGTGCTTGTCGCTGATCTGTGGACCCTTCGTGATCACGTGCACGAGCGCCATCGCGTGGCCCTGTCCCAGCTGATAGTCCTCTTTGAGCCACGCGACGATGGGCGCGGCCTTGGTCGTCTGGTCGAAGCCCTTCTCCGTGGCGCGTTCGATGAACTGTCGCGGGGTGAGGCCGGTCTTGGTCTCGATGTTGTCGAGGTATGCCTGGAAGGACATGGGGTCTCCTACGGTGTGTCAGTCCTCGTCGAGGAACGTCTGGATGATGGTGGCGGAGGCGTGGATGCCGATGATCTTGAGAACCCCGTCACCCGCATTGATGAAGCGGTGCGGGGTGAAAGCGGGGCCGGTGACCGTGTCTCCGGCCTCGGCGACGAACGTCTCCTCGCCCACCGTGATCGAGGCGACGCCCTCGATCACGACCCAGGTCTCAGGATAGGGATGCCAGTGCAGCCCCGGCCCCTCGCCCGGCTGATTCTCGACGAAGAAGTACGACACTTCGGCGCCGTGTTCGACCCCGACGAATCGGCGGCTGCGACCCGAGCCGATGCGGATGTCGGCGCCGGCGACGACCGCCACGGGAAGAGATGTGCTGTTCATGATCCCAGTCTCGACAGCGAAGGACTCACCCCCTAGAGTTTCGATGTGCATCGAAACTCCGGTCCGATCGAGGGCATTGAGCATCCCGATCATCGGGTCGAGTTCCACCTCACCCCCGGCGACGTCGAGGCGGTGCGGTTCGGCATCTCGCCCGGTCACGAATTGGCTCACGCGGTACGTGTGCTGCGGCGTCCGGCCGCGCATCCGCTGCAGTGGGGATGGCTGCGGGCCGTTCGCGATCGTCTTCCGCGCGACGACTTCGCCCTGCTCACCACCGTGATCGGAGATGACGGCTACCTGCCCGACTTCCTGACCACCGCTCCACGGTGGGATCTGACGCCCGAGGTCGAGCTCGAGGAGCTGCGCGGCGCACCGCTCGAGCCGATGCGCGTCGACTTCGGGAAGATGGTGGTGCGTTCGACCGGCGCTCGACGACAGGCGCTGCGCGAGATGCAGGATCACCCCGAGCGCGCCCGCGGCCTCATCGCGGACGCCTGCGCCGCCGTCTGGGACGCGGCGCTCGCCCCGGTGTGGCCGCAGCTCGAACGCCTGCTGCGCGCCGACATCGCCGTCCGCACGCGCGCGATCGCGAGCACGGGCATCGCGGGGATGGCCGGCGACCTGCACCCTCAGGTGACCTGGGGTGCAGGTGCCGTCCGCGTCTCCCTCCGCCGTCACAGCGAGCAGGTCGACTGCCGGGGAAGCGGTCTCGTCCTGGTCCCCTCGGTCATGTCGTCGTGGGGGTGCATGGTGCTCACCGAGCCTCCCGCGCAACCCACCCTGTTCTACCCCGCCCGAGGCGTCACGGCCGGCTGGGCGCGGGACGCGACCGACATCGCCGATGCCCTCGGCGCGCTGCTGGGGCCGGCCCGCGCCGGCATCCTGCTTCGGGCCGGCACCGCGCGCACCACCTCCCAGGTCGCCCAGGAGGCCGACCTCGCGATCTCCACCGCCTCGCATCACCTCGCCGTGCTCCGAGGCGCCGGCCTGATCGCCAGCGAACGCGATGGCGCCAGGATGCAGCACCTGCGCACCCCGCTCGGCGAGGCGATGGTGGGTGCCGTGCTCTGAGTCGCGCGGCTACTCGGTCGAGCCCACCGGGATAATCGGCCGGTGCTCGTAGTAGGTCTGCAGCACCACGGTGGTGCGCGTGCTGACGTTCGCCGCGAGGCGCACGTCCCGCACGAGTTCCTCGAGCGCCCGCGGAGTCGGGACGCGGACGAACAGCATGTAGCTCGCATCGCCGGCGATGGAGTGGCAGGCCTCGATCGCGCCGAGGTGCTCGAGCATCTCGGGCGCGTTGTCGGGCTGAGCCGGATCGAGCGGCGTGATCTCGATGAAGGCGGAGAGCGGCGTGCCCACCTGCTCGGGGTCGAGGATCGCCCGATATCCGGAGATCACGCCGCGCGTCTCCAGCCTGCGCAGGCGGGACTGCACCGCCGAGACCGAGAGCCCGACGGCATCCGACAGCTGGGAGAGCGTGGCACGCCCGTCACGGGAGATCGCGGTCAGGATCGCGCGGTCGACAGAGTCATCCATAGCTGTAAGATTATCGTCAGGATTCCGTTTATGCAGGAATCTTTCCGCCTAAATCTCTGATCGGAGGTCCCGATGTCCCTTCTTTCCGCCAACAGTTCCGCTGTTCAGGCCATCGTCGGCGAACCCGAGGTCGTCGAGGACGCAGCGATCGCCGAGCAGTCCGCCGCCTGGGCGCAGCTCAAGGACGCCGCGATCGCGATCCGCGAGATGCAGATCAAGGACGGCTCGATCCCCGACGCCGCGCACCACGCCGCAGCCCGCGAGCTCGTCGGTGCGATCACCGGCGCGATCCGCGCACTCGCCCCTGCCTTCCCGCATGACGCCGAGTACCTCGCCGCATCGGTGGTCGACTTCGACCGTTGGGCATCGGAGGACTTCGGCGTGCCTGACTTCCTCGACTCGCTCGTGGCCTTCCAGCCGCAGCAGCACCGAGTCGACGGCATCCGCCACCTCGTCGTGTTCCCGATGTACACCCAGAACGGTTCGAGCGACCGCCTGGTCGAGGCTTTGATCGTCGAGACCATCTGGCCTGAGTTCATCGCTGCTCTCGAGGCCGGCGACTACGGCAACAAGCTGTTCGTCTCGCTGCGTCTGGTCGATTTCACGCCCGGCTACGACACGAACTCGGCCGTGCTGTTTCCCGAGACCGTCGCGATGCGCGAGATCCCGACCTTCACGTGGGGAGCGATCTTCCAGGACCGCGAGGCGGCCCGCTACCGTCGCGTCACCCGTGCCGCGGCTGAGATCACCAACCTCGAGCTCCCGGAGCGCGCGGCCGCGATGCTCGACGACCAGCAGGTGGCGGAGAAGACCTTCGTTATGTGGGACATCATCCACGACCGCACGCACATGCGCGGGGACCTGCCGTTCGACCCGTTCATGATCAAGCAGCGGATGCCGTTCTTCCTTTACTCGCTGGAGGAGATGCGCTGCGACATGACGGCGTTCCGCGAGTCCGTGAAGATCGAGCGCGCGCTCGCAGCCCGCATCGCCGCCGGCGAGGAACTCACCGCGACCGAGCAGGAGATGCACGACTACGCGCACCTCGTGCAGTACGCGGTGATCTTCGACCGCATCTTCCGGTTCGCCATCACGGGCACCCGCACCCGCAACTACGACGCGGTCGGCGGCCAGCTGCTGTTCGCCTGGCTGCACCAGCGCGGTGTGCTGCACTGGACCGACACCGCCCTCGCGTTCGACTGGGACAACGTGCCCGACGCCGTGGTCGCTCTGGGAGACGCGATCGACGACCTGTACTGGCACTCGATCGACCGCCCGAAGGTCGCGCACTGGCTCGCCGCATACGAGCTCGTCCGCGGCACGCTCACCCCGCACCCCGCCTCGCAGTGGGCGCGCGGTCTGTCGGACGAGATCCTCGCCGGCGCACCGAAGGGCTATACGGACGCGGTGATGGACGACGAGTTCCCGCTGTCGATGTTCTTCGAGACCCTCCACAAGAAGATGAAGCCGGTCATCGAATCGACCGTCGGCATCCGCGGCACGGACGACTGATGACCACGCGCGCACCGCGCGCGTTCCGCGTGTGACGCTGGGGCGCACCGCGCTGCGGCCGGAACCTGTTCTGCGGATTCTTCCGCGGGTTCCGGCCGCAGAAGCCCCTCCGACGCGGAAGAGTGGGAGACATGGCTGAACAGACGGATTCGAGACTCTCCGGCCGCAGGGTCGTGCTGGCGGGAGCCACCAGCACTGCGGGTCTCGCGGTCGCGCGTGCCCTGCACGGAGCCGGTGCGCACGTCATCGCCACCGGTCGCTCCGCCGACAGACTGCAGGAGCTCGCCGATGCCGGCGCCGAGGTCGTGGTCGCCGATGCGACCTCCCTCGCGGAGATGACCGCACTCGCCTCGCGGTCGGGAGCCGTCGACGCGGTGATCCCGCTGGTGGGCGGCTGGCGCGGCGGCGGCGGCCTCGCCGGGCAGCCGGACGAGGACTTCGCCGCATTGCTGCCCGCCCTCGAATCCGTGCGCGCCACGAGCCGGGCCTTCGACGCCGCGCTACGCGCCTCCGAGGCCGGACGATTCGCCATCGTGTCGTCGACCGCCGTCGCACGACCCCTCGCCGGCGGAGCGAACTACGCCGCCGTCAAGGCCGCCAGTGAGGCCTGGGCGCGGGCGGTTGCTCAGGGGTACGCGAAGACCGCGCGGGAAGCCGGGGAACCGTTGCGCACCGCCTCCGTCGTGTTCCGTGCCAAGGCGCTCGACCCCGAGGCTCTCGCGACCCGGATCCTTTCCCTGTGGGACGCGGACGCCACCGACCTCAACGACCGGGTGTTCGACCTGGAGTGAGTCCGGACGGGATCCCCGCCGCGCTCAGCGGGGTTCCGGCGGTATTCCCGGCACGACGGGCGGAGCCTCCACGTGCCGGACCTCGGCGTGCTCTTCCGACTCTTCTCCCTCGCTCGCGTCCGGGGTGTGCGGCGCCGACCCCTCGGCGTCTCCCTCGGGCGTCGGGATGTCCTGCTCCGGCGCCTGCGCATAGAGCTCGGTGAGCTTGCGGTATGAGCGGGTGAAGAAGGCGAGCGTCGCGGCCACCACCATGATCAGTCCCGCGAAGAGGCAGATGAGGGCGATGCCCCGGGCCTCGCCCTCGCCGAGCAGCCACCCCCACTGCTGCTGCCCCTCGGCGGTGTTCATGTACGGGATGATCAGGAACTCCGCGATCGGGGCGATCAGGAACGCGGTGATCGGCGCTGCCGCTGCTTCCATCGCCGCCGCGACCCCGAACACCCGCCCCTGTCGCTCGAACGGGACGACCTTCTGGATCACGGTCTGCTCCGCGGCCTCGACCGGCGGCACCAGTGCCATGTACACCCACATGCCGACCACGTACAGCGGCCACCACTCGCGCAGCATGAACACCGAGCCCAGCAGTCCCATCGCGATGACCACGAGCAGCATCGTGCGCATCGGCTTGGGGCCGAGGCCGAACTTCGCCACGAGCGCACCACCGATCAAGAAGCCGGTCGACGCGAACGCCAAGGCGAAGCCCCAGGTCTGCGCGTCGAACAGGGTCAGCCCGTACGGATCCATCAGCGCCATGTAGACGCCGCCGATGAGGTTGTTGAACGTGGAGAAGATGATGAGCGCGAACAGCCCGGGGGCGAGGCGGATCGCCTTCACACTGCCGCGGAAGTCGAGCGCGCTCGACGCCTCGGGGTCGGGCTTCGGCGTCCCCTCGGGGATGCGGATGAAGAGCAGGTGCGCGAAGGTGAGCGCCATCGCAGCGATCGCGATCGCGAGGGTCCAGCCCATGCCGAGGAACCCGATCGAGAGCCCCGAGAACACGCTGGTGACCAGGAAGGCGATGCCCTGCACGGTTCCCACGAGGCCGTTGGCGTTCGCGCGGCGGTCTTCGGGGATGAGCAGGGTGACGGTGGTCGAGAGGGCGATGTTGCGCAGCTGCTCGATCACCCCGCCGAACAGGATCACGCCGGAGAACAGCCAGAACCACGGGCCGCCCAGATCGAGGAGCGCGGCTTCCGGCTGCCACAGGTACAGAGCGCCGGCGACCAGGAAGGCGGCCGCCGAGATGACGCTCGAGATGACCATGACCGTGTGCTTGCGGTTGCGGTCGACGATGGTGCCGAACGCCATCGCGAAGAACGCGATGAAGAGCATGTACGCACCACCGATGATGCCCGTGGCCAGCACGGACTGCGTCTCGATGTAGACCCAGAACGTGAGCGCGAACCAGAGGAAGCTCGTCGTCACGTTCGCAATGAGCGTGTTGACGAGGACGTTGCCGAAAGCCCTCTTGGCTGCGGTGCGCTCCATGGGTTAGAGGGTAGGGCGGGGCGGGGACATTCGGTAGGGCGATTAGGCTTGAGCGGTGAGCATCCAGCATGATCCCGCGATCCGCGGCTTCGCCAGTGACAACTACTCCGGCATCCACCCCGACGTCCTCGCGGCGATCGCCGCGGCGAACGGCGGTCACCAGAGCGCCTACGGGGAGGATGCGTACACCGCCCGCCTGCAGGAGGTCTTCCAGGCGCACTTCGGCGACGGCGTGGAGGCGTTCCCCGTGTTCAACGGCACGGGTGCGAACGTGACCGGCCTGCAGTCCATGCTCCCGCGCTGGGGCGCCGTGATCGCGGCGTCGACTGCGCACATCAACGTCGACGAGGCTGCCGCCCCGGAGAAGATCGGCGGCTTCAAGCTGCTGACGGTTCCCACCGACGACGGCAAGCTCACCACCGAGCTGATCGACCGCGAGGCCTGGGGCTGGGGCGACGAGCACCGGGCACAGCCTCTGGTGGTCTCGATCACGCAGAGCACTGAGCTGGGCACCCTGTACACCGCAGAAGAGATCCGCACGATCGCCGATCACGTGCACGAGCGCGGCATGAAGCTGCACCTCGACGGCGCCCGCATCTCCAACGCCGCCGCCGCCCTCGACCTGCCCCTGCGCGCCTTCACCCGGGACGTCGGCGTCGACGTGCTCACGTTCGGCGGCACCAAGAACGGTGCGATGCTCGGCGAGGCGATCGTGGTGCTGAACCCCGACGCCGCCGAAGGCCTCAGATTCTCGCGCAAGTTCAACATGCAGCTGTCGTCGAAGATGCGCTTCGTCTCGGCCCAGCTGATCGCGCTGCTCGAAGGCGACCTCTGGCTGCGCAACGCCCAGCACGCCAACGCCATGGCGGCTCGTCTGCGCTCCGAGATCGAGGCCGGCATCGCCGAAGGATCCATCCACGGCGTCGGCTTCACGCAGCCGACTCAGTCGAACGGCGTGTTCGCGACGCTGCCCGAGGGCGTCGCCGACCAGCTCCGCGACTCGTTCCGTTTCTACGACTGGGATGCCGCCCGCAAGGAAGTCCGCTGGATGTGCGGCTTCGACACCGAGGAGGCCGACGTCGACGCGTTCGTCGCCGAGCTCTCCCGCCTCACCCGGCGCTGACCCGGGCGACCTCGGCGCGGTGCTCCTGGAACGGGCGCGCACCCCGAGGGATGCGCGCCCGCCCGTCCGCTTCCGTCCGCGTCAGTCTCCGGACGCCCTCTCCGGGCCCAGCAGGGCATCGGCCTTCGCGCTGAAGAACCGCGTCGCCCACATCAGGATCGCTCCGAGGAACGCGAAGACACCGAGCGACACCACTCCCCACGCGCCGCTGTCCGTCGGGATCGACTCGTTGACGGCGGTGCGCATGATCGGCGCGACGAACCCTCCGAGGTTGCCCAACGAGTTGATCAGACCGATACCCGCCGCAGCGGCCGCTCCGGTGAGGAACGACGTCGGGAACGACCAGGTGATCGGACCCGTCGACAGGAACGCCGCGACGGCCACGGTGATCGCGACGATACCGAGCAGGCCCTGCCCGTTCGCGCCGGCCCAGGCCGAGACGAGGATCGCCAGTCCTGTGATCAGGAAGAACAGCGCACCCCAGGTCCGGCGACGCCGCACCGTCGTGGCGTGCTTGCCGACGTAGTAGCAGGCGAACAGGCCGCAGGCCCACGGGATGGCGGAGACGAGGCCGACCTGCCACCCGACGGATTCCCCGATCAGGCTCGAGACCTGCTGCGGCAAGTAGAAGGTCGTGCCGTAGACGGCGATCTGCAGGCAGAAGTAGATGGTGGTGAAGTACCACACCTTCCCGCTGATCAGCGCGGCCCCGATACCGCGCGGACCGTCCTGTTCCTTGACGGCGTCCTCATGCGCCATGACCTCCTTGAGCGCGCGTTTCTCGTCGTCATCGAGGAACTTCGCCTTCTGCGGGGAGTCGACGAGGAAGGAGAACGCGGCGATGCCGGCGAGTACCGCGAGCGCGCCCTCGACGAAGAACATCACCTGCCACCCGGCCCACGGGGTGAACTGGTCGCCGAAGCTGATCAGTCCGCCCGAGAGCGGCGCGCCGAGCATCTGCGAGAAGGGCTGAGCGAGGTAGAACAGCGCGAACATCTGCACGCGACGCTTGTTCGGGAACCACTGCGACAGGAACATGATCACGCCGGGGAACAGGCCGGCCTCGGTCACGCCGAGGAGGAAGCGCAGGATGATGAACATCGGCTCACCGTTGACGAAGGCGAACGCGGCGGCGACGATGCCCCAGGTGATTGCGATGCGGGCGAGCCAGAAGCGCGCTCCGAACTTGTCCAGCAGCAGGTTCGAGGGGATCTCGAACAGCGCGTACCCGATGAAGAAGATGCCCGCACCGAGGGCGTAGGCACCGGCGGTGATGCCGCGGTCGACCTCGAGCGCAGCCTCCGCGAAACCGACGTTCGTGCGATCGAGGAACGCGACGAAGTAGAGGATGATCAGCATCGGCATCAGCCGGAAAGTGGCCTTCTTGATGCCGCTGGCGAGATGCGGACTGGACAGCAGATCCGACGCGACGTCGGCGTCTGCCCGTGTCGTGGGACCGGACGGGATGGGTGACATGTGGACTCTCCTTTGAGTGCTTCTCGCGAGGGACGGTGGGCTCAGGCGCCCAGTGCCGGGATGATCAGGAAGAGGCCGACGGCCACGCAGATCACGCCGAGCGAGAGAAAGGCGATGCGGCCCCGGGACCAGGTGCGCTTCATGGTCTTCTCCTTCAGTGCATGTAGAGGCCGCCGTCGACGTTCAGGGTCTGCCCCGTCACGAAACCGGCGTCTTCGCTGATCAGGTAGGCGACCGCCGCGGCGATGTCCGTCGGGGTGCCGATACGGGGAAGCACGCCGTCCGCGGCCATCGCGGTCTTCCGTGCCTCGGTCAGGGTGCCGCCCATGATGTCGGTGTCGATGGGGCCGGGCGAGATCACGTTCGCCGTGATACCGAGCGGGCCGAGCTCACGGGCGATCGAGCGCATGAGTCCGACAACGCCGGCCTTGGACGCCGAATACGGGGTCTTCGAGAACGTGCCGCCGCCGCGCTGGGCGGAGACCGAGGAGATGCCGACGAGCCGGCCGACGCCGTTCTCGGCGAGTGTGCGCGCCACGCGCTGGGTGACCCAGTGCGTCCCTTCGAGGTTGATCCGCTGCACACGGTGCCACTCCTCGGGTGTGACGTCCAGGTAGGGGACGGGCGACGAGACACCGGCGAAGGTCGCCAGCGCCACGATCTGCGGAAGTGCCCCTTCGAGGGCATCGACCGCGGCGACGGCCTGGTCGTGGTCCGACACGTCGGCCCCGACTCCGGCGGCGCGCACGCGATGGGTCTCGGCGACCTCGGCCGCGGTGCGGGTGGCGGCCTCCACGTCGAGGTCGATGATGCCCACGTTCCACCCGCGCGCGGCGAGATGGAAGGCGGCCGCACGGCCGATGCCGCGGGGGCTCGCCGCTCCGGTGAGGATCACCGTGCGTTCTTCGGGGAAGGGGGATGCCACGGCGGACTCCTTCAGCTCTGGAGGGGACGGACCGGGGCGGGGCCGAGCTCGTCGCTCAGCTTCTTCATCGCGACATACGCCTTGTTGCGATAGGCGACGAGTTCGGGGACGCGATCGGCGGGGACGTCGAGGAATCCTGCGCCGGACTTCGTTCCGAGCTTCCCTGCCGAGACGAGGTCCTCGAGGATGGCCGGGGTCGCGAACCGCTCCGGGAACTCCGTCTGCAGCGAGGCGTAGCAGAAGGCGTACACGTCGAGTCCCGCCATGTCGGCGATCGCGAAAGGCCCGAAGAACGGAAGCCGGAAGCCGAAGGTGGTGCGCACGATCGTGTCGATGTCCTCCGGTGTCGCCACGCCCTCCTCCACCAGCTGGGTCGCCTCGTGGAAGAGTGCGTACTGCAGGCGGTTGAGCACGAAACCGGTCGCATCCGTGACGCGCGCGGTCTCCTTGCCGGTGGCGGCGATGATGCCCTCGACGACGGACACCACCGCCTCGTCCGTGCCGGCGTGAGGGATCAGCTCGACTCCGGGGATGAACGGTGCGGGATTGGAGAAGTGCACACCGAGGAACCGCTCGGGGTTCGTGACGGCCTCCGCCAGACGACCGATCAGGATCGTCGAGGTGTTGCTCCCGATGATCGCCGCGGGGTCGGCGGCGGCGCTGATGCGGCGCAGCGTCGCGTGCTTGATCTCGATCTTCTCCGGCACCGCTTCCTCGATGAAGTCGGCCCCGGCGACGGCGTCTTCGATCGTGGCCGCGGTCAGGCGCTCGGCGACGATGGCCGCCGCGTCGACGGGGAAGAGCTCGTCCGCCGCGAATTGCGCCGCCTCGGCGATCAGGCGATCACGATTGCCGCGGGCGATCTCGATATCGACGTCGGCGATGCGCACGTCCGCCCCCGACAGCGCGAGCGACTGGGCGATGCCTCCGCCCATGTACCCGCTGCCGACCACCGCGTATACGGGACGTCCGTTCTCATTCTTCATGGTTCTCCTTGGTCCTTCTCGTTCAGGCGTCGGTCGAGTCCGGCAGCAGCGTTCGGAGGTAGTCACGGTTGGAGGCGCAGACACCGAGGCTGTCTCCCCCGTACTGCTCCATGAGGAAGGGCCCGCGGAACCCGACCTCGACCGCGTGCGCGACCATCGCTCGATAGTTGATGAGGCCGAGCTCGAGGCTGGTCGGCACCGCCGTCTGCCACGTACCGTCGCCGGCCTCGTCGCGCATGTAGTTCTTCACGTGCCAGTAGTTCGCGTACGGCAGGGTCTTCTCGTGCATCTCCCGCCAGTCCTCGATCGGTCGATGCAGGCGCACGAGGTTGCCGATGTCGGGGTTCAGGCCGACGTTGTCGAGCCCGATCTCCTCGATCAGGCGCACGGCGCTGTCGGCGGTGCCGAGATACGTGTCCTCGTACATCTCGAGCGACATCGGCAGACCGACGGAGCCGGCGTGCTCGCCGAGTTCGCGCAGCCGGCGCACGGCGAGGGCACGGGTCTCGGCGTCGTCGGGGTCGACGGGTCCCTGGGCCGTCCAGAACCAGAGCGCCGCGCGCTGTGCTTCGGTGAATGGCTGATGCAGACCCGTCGAGAACACGCGCATGCCGAGCTCGGCCGCCGCATCGATGGCCCGGTGGGCGTAGGCGAGATTCTGCTCGCCCCTGCCCGGTTGGATCACACTCTGACGCTGCACGTGCACGGAGAGGAGCTCGACCCCGTGGCTGTTCGCGATCGCCGCGAGCTCGGCGCGACGGGTGGGGCTGAGGTCGGCAGGTCGGATGTGGCTGTCGGCGATCTCGACCGCGGTGAAGCCCAGGCGCGCGATCTGTCGGAACATCGCGTCCCAGCTCTCGCCCGAGGCGTCATGCAGGCGACTGCCGTCAGCGGCGATCGGCGCGAATCCGTGCATGCACACGGCGATGGGCCAGTTCTCGCGGGTGAAGGGGTGCAGCGATGCGTTCATGACGACTCCGTTGACGTGATGAGTCCGAGCGACTCTTCGTAGATCCTATAGGAAATAGGCATAGAGTCAAGCAACGCTTCGCGCGGTCATCCCGGCGGCGCTCTCCGTGCGTTCAGTCCTGCTCGAGATCGAGCGAGCGAGCCCGCACCTGCTCGACATGGTGCTGCATGAGTCGCTCCGGGGCGTCCGCATCGTCGCTCGCGAAGGCATCGACGATCGCCTCATGCTCGGCGATCGCTTCGCGCACGTCCGTCACCCCATGCAGCATCGACTGGCGCATGCGGTGCAGCTGCGCCCCCAGCGTCTCGGACATCTCGGTCAGATAGCGATTGCCGCAGTGGGCGAACACGACGCGATGGAAGGCCGCATCGGCCGCGAAGTACGCGGCGGTCAGCTCGACGTCGGTGGCACCGGCGCGCAGAGCCGTGATCACGCGCTCGCCCATGTGACGATGCGCCTCTTCCGCGACGCGGAGCTCCTCGAGCATCTGCGGGGTGGCCGGCGTCGCCATGCGAGCGGCGCGCGCTTCGAGCATGATGCGCGCGTCGAAGAGCTCCCGCAACTGCGCGAGACCGAGCGGCGGGGCGACCCGGTACCCCTTGAGCGCCTCGCGGGTCACGAGCCCGGTGCGTTCGAGCTGCACCATGGCCTCGCGGACGGGCGTCGGCGACACGTCGAGCTGACGGGCGATCGTGTCGATCGAGAGCCGCTCCCCCGGGGCCGCTTCTCCGCTCAGCAGCAACCGCAGGATGCGCTCGTACACGTGGTCGCGCAGCCCTCGGCGCTCGATCGTCGCGTCGAGCCCGTTCAGGCTGCCGTCACGTGCTGTGGCCATCGTCCCTCTTCCGGATCAGGGGGACGCAGCTCACCGAGTCAGCGCGTCCACTTCATCGAGGATGTCACGAACTGCGGCCGGATCGTGCGCGAATCGGCCGAGGAAGAGCCCATCGACACTCTCGGCGATGCCGCTCAGCAGCCCCGGTCCCGCGCTTCCTCCGT
This sequence comes from Microbacterium sp. PI-1, assembly GCF_004337555.1. NCBI lineage: Bacteria > Bacillati > Actinomycetota > Actinomycetes > Micrococcales > Microbacteriaceae > Microbacterium > Microbacterium sp. PI-1. The sequence goes on from NZ_SJYZ01000010.1 coordinate 120,027, forward strand.
AGATCACCTTCGCCCCGCGCGCACCGCTCCCGAATTGCGTGCGCAGTCGCCCGCACACCCCGCGGATGTGCGCAGGATCGGCGGGTTCCGGGGCGCCGATCGCCCACACGGGCTCGTAGGCGATGACGATCTCGCCGCCCACATCTGCAGCATCCGCCGCCTCGAGAGCCGAGCGAACCTGGCGGATGCACACCTGCGCGGCACCGTCGGCATCCACGCGCTCCGCCTCACCGACGCAGATGATCGGGATGAGCCCGTGGCGCAGAGCCGCCCGGACCTTAGCGGCGATCACCTCTTCCGTGTCACCGAAGAGACGGCGCCTCTCGGCATGCCCCACCTCGACGAACCGGCAGCCCAGCTCCGCGAGGACCTCCGCCGACACCTCCCCCGTGAAAGGGCCGCGGTCCTCGGCGGCCACATCCTGCGCACCGACCAGGAGCCGCCCGCCGTGCGCGATGCTGGCCGGGATCGAGGGATACTGCGGGAGCACGAAGGCCGTGACGGCGTCCCGCGCCGGATGGGCGTCGAGCAGCTCCTCCACCGCGGACACCCACTCCCGCGTCCGCGCATGGGAGAAGTACATCTTCAGGCTCGCCCCGATCAGCATGCGGGGCCCGCGTTCAGCATCCTTCGTACGCGCGGATCTCGCGCACCTTCGCCGCCGAGGCGCTCTCCGGATCGAACGTGTAGGTCAGCCACTCCGCCGCCAGGCGACGCGCGAGCTCCACCCCGATCACGCGCTGTCCCATGCACAGCACCTGCGCATCGTTGGAGAGGACGGATCTCTCGACGCTGAACGAGTCGTGTGCGGTGACCGCGCGGATGCCCGCCACCTTGTTGGCGGCGATCGCGACGCCCAGACCGGTCCCGCAGATGAGGATCGCTCGATCCGCTTCTCCCGCAGCGACTTTCTCCGCAGCGGTCGTGGCGATCGCCGGGTAGTGCGTGTGACCGTCGGCGTCCACCCCCACATCCACCACCTCCGTGACCTGCGGATTGGCCAGCAGGTCGGCTTTGATGCGCTCCTTGTAGACGTGTCCGGCGTCGTCCGAACCGATGACGAGACGAAGTGTCATGTCAGTCATCCCCTTCCAGGATGTGGTGCACGGTGTGCGTGATGAGCGCGAACGAGATCGCACCGGGGTCCGGGGTGCCCAGGCTCCTGTCCCCGTGCGAGCGGGCACGGCCGAGGCGGGCGGTGAGCGTCGCGGTGGCCTGCGCGGCGACGCTCGCGGTCTCCGCGGCATCCGCCCACGCCACCGTGAGATCGTCGCCGGCGCAGAGGCGGGCGCCGAGCCGGTCCGCGAACGGGACGATCGCATCGATCATCGTCTTGTCGCCCACCGTCGCCTTGCCGTAGGACATGACGGCTTCCTTCATCCGTACGATCCCGCCGCCGACCGCCGCGGCGTCGACCACCGCGTCATCACCGAGCGCCGCGCCGAGGGCACCGAGCATCTCGCCCCAGATGGCCCCCGACGTGCCGCCGCCCTGGTCGGCCCAGGCGTCGCCGGCACGGTGCAGCGCCGTACGCGCTCCCGCTCCGGCAGCGATGGCCGTCGCCGCAGCGGCGGATGCTGCTCTACTCCCCCGCTGCATCCCGATGCCGTGGTCGCCGTCGCCGGCGATGCGGTCCAGACGACCGAGTTCTTCGGCCTGGGCGTGCAACATGTGCGCGATGTCATCGAGCGCTCGTCCGATCGTGGCGGCGGCGCGACGGGAGGCCTCGCTGGCCGGGCCGATGACGACCTCGTCTTCCGGGGCGAGGAGCACCGAGTCGCGAGCGATGCGACCGCCGACCGCGCCCCGGCGATACGCGGGAGTGTCGCAGGGCACGTGCCAGAGGCGCTCGAGCTCCTCGTCGAGCCAGAGGAGCGTGAGCGAGACTCCCGCCATGTCGAAGCTGGTGCAGAACTCCCCCACCTCCGGCGAGACCACGGTGAGTCCTGCCTCGGAGAGCAGCCGGTCCACAGCGGCGTAGACCACGTAGAGCTCCTCGTACTTCACGCTTCCGAGACCGTTGAGGATCGGGACGACCCTGGCGCCGGCGACGTCGACGCCGTCCGGAACCTCGGCGAGGAGCGACGACACGAACAGCTCGGCCAGGCCGGTCGCCGTCGGCACGTCCACCTCGTCGATGCCCGGCTCGCCATGGATGCCCAGACCGACCGCCATGCGCCCCTCGGGGACCGTGAACAGCGGTTCCTCGGCGCCCGGCAGTGTGCAGCCGCTGAAGGCGACACCCAGCGATCGGGTGCGCTCGTTGGCGAGGACGGCCACGCGCTCGACATCATCGAGCGACATCCCTTCCTCGGCCGCGCCGCCCGCGATCTTGAAGACGACCAGATCCCCGGCGATGCCCCGCCGATTCCGATGCTCCGACGCCGGGGCACTGGAGATGTCGTCGGTGACGGTGACGGTCCGGCAGTCGATCCCCGCTGCACGGAGCCGCTCCTGCGCTCGCGAGAAGTGGAGCACGTCGCCCGCGTAGTTGCCGTAGCTGAGGAGGACTCCGCGCCCCTCGTGGGCAGCCGTGGCGACCGCGTGCACCTGGTGCGCGGACGGCGAGGCGAACAGATTGCCCATGACGGCCCCGTGCGCGAGGCCGGGACCGACCAGACCGGCGAAGGCGGGATAGTGCCCGCTCCCGCCGCCGATCACCACCGCGACGGTCGGGTCGGCACCCCGGGTCGAGCGGACGACACCGCCGCTCACAGGACGCACCCAGCGACTCGAGGCGGCGACGAAGCCGACGGCGGAATCTGCGGCGAAATCGTCGGGCTGATCGAACAAACGCGTCATTGCGGTCTCCTCTGCGGAACAGATGCGGGCTACATCTTTTCGTCGATCCTATAGGAAATGGGATGACAGGAGTCTTCAACTTGCGCGGAGATCGGAGCGGGCACGCGCGAGACCCCGCCTGCGCGCCGAAGCCCCCTGCTATTGACGCGGACAGGACGGGGTCTCGGCGGGCAGGCGGGGTCTCGGTGCGCAGGCGGGGTCTCGGCGCGGGAGTGCCGGTCGCGGGAGTGCCGGGCGCGGGGGCTGGCGGGCGCGAAGGGTGCCGGGCGCGGGTGCTATCGCAGAAGACCCAGGCTCGCGAGAGCCTGACGGATCAGGGTGCCTCGACCGTTCTCCATCTCGGCCGCGACCGCGTCGGATCCTGCGGCCTCCGGCGAGAACCAGGTGACCTCGAGCGCGTCCTGGCGCGGCTCGCACGTTCCGGTGACGGGCACGACGAAGGCCAGCGACACGGCGTGTTGCCGATCGTCGTGGAAGGCGCTGACGCCGGGGATCGGGAAGTACTCGGCCACCGTGAACGGCAGCGGCTGCGGCGGGAGCAGCGGGAAGGCCATCGGGCCCAGGTCGTTCTCCACGTGTCGGAAGAGCGCCTCGCGGATCGTCTCCCCGAAGCGCACACGTCCGGAAACGATCGTGCGCGTCATCTCCCCCATCGGGGTGGACCGCAGCAGGATGCCGATCTCGGTCACCTGGCCGGAGCCGTCGGTGCGCACGGGGATCGCCTCGACGTAGAGCATCGGCAGTCGCCGCCGCGCCTCCTCCAGCTCGAACTCGCTCAGCCAGCCGGGGTTCGCATCCGGAGCCGGCGGGTTCGCGTCTCGGAAAGCGCCGAGACCTTCGTCTTCGGGCTCCGGGTCGGGATCAGGTGTACGGACCGCCATGTGTCCTTTCTACCAGCCGCCTCCTCGGACCGACACCGGCCCCACGTCGGCGGCTGCTGGCAGGATGACGGTGTGAGCGAGAACCTGACGATCGACGACACCGCGACCCGATGGTCGTCCCTCGACCGCGGACGGATGCCGCTGCTGGTCCTTCTGCACGGCTACGGGGCCGACGAGCACGACCTCTTCGGGCTCACCCCTTATCTGCCGGAGGGCATCGCCGTGGCTTCCGTCGCTGCACCCCTCACGCCTCCGTGGCCGATGCCGGGCCGCTCGTGGTATCCGATCGAGGGACTCGAAGGGCGCGCCCCCGAGGCCGTGACCGCTGCCGGCGAGGCCTTCCTGCAGTGGCTCGCCACGGCCGTCGGAGATGCCCCGTCGGTCGCTCTGCTGGGCTTCTCGCAGGGTGCCGCGGTGGCACTGCAAGCGCTGCGACTCGCGCCCGAGCGCATCGACGCCGTGGTGGCGCTGAGCGGATACGCCGCACCGGGCGAGCTGCCGAACGACGAGGCGCTGACCGAACTGCGCCCCTCCGTGTTCTGGGGCCGCGGCACGAACGACGACGTCATCCCGACCGCACTGATCGACCACACGGCACAGTGGCTCCCCGCGCACTCCGAGCTTTCCGGACGGGTGTACACGGGTCTGACCCACAGCATCTCCGAAGAGGAGCTGGTCGACGTGCATCGGTTCCTGGCGAAGTGGCTCGAGCGGATCCCGTCGCCCTGATCAGCGCGGGGGCCGATCCCCGTCGACATCAGGCTCGCCCGTGGGAAAGTCACCCTCCCCGTCCTCGGATTCCTCGTCCTCGGCCTCACCCTCGGCAGGGCGGCGTGACGTGCCGCCGGACGTGATGGCGACGGAGAGCGCGATGCCGATCGCCATCCCGATCCCGATGCCGAGCGCCCAGTTCTGCAGCGCGGAGCCGAGGGACACGCCGATCGCCATTCCGAGCGCGAGACCGACGCCCAGCCCCATCCGCGAACGGGACTCCTGGGGACTCGGACCTCGATCTGCCATGCCTCCACGCTACGCATCCCTGCGCACGGCGGCATCCCCCGCGCGACGGATGCGCGACACGCCCGGGTTGCGCGGCACCGACACGCCCGGGTATCGTCGGGGAGTCCTGTCCGCCGTGTCTGGAAGTCCTTTGATCTGATCCGTCGCCTCCGCGCCTCTCTTCCCGCGCGCTGACCCGACGATCGCCGACTCCACGGCAGAACCGCTCCTCCGCGACCTGTGACTCCACACGTCCGGCCGGTGCTCGGTGTCAGTGCACCCTCGCACTCGACAGGAGACACCCATGTCAACACCCACTTCCCTTCACGCATCGGTCACCCTCGACCGGCTCGCCTTCGCCTGGCCGGACGGCACGATCGCGCTCGACGGCGTCTCCGGCAGCTTCGGTTCCGGTCGCACGGGCCTGGTCGGTCGCAACGGTGCCGGCAAGTCCACACTGCTGCGGCTGATCGCCGGCGAGCTCGACCCCACCTCGGGCATCGTCACGGCGTCCGGCGATGTCGCGTATCTCCCGCAACAGCTGACGCTCGATGTCGACCGTCGGGTCGCGGAGCTTCTCGGCGTCTCCGCGGCGCTCGACGCCGTCCGGGCGATCGGCGCGGGCGACATCGATCCCGCGCACTTCGACGCCGTCGGCGACGACTGGGACATCGAGGCGCGCGCCGAGGCCTCGTTGGCGGAAGCCGGCCTCGCGCCGGAGTTCCTCGATCGCAGGGTCGGCGAGCTGTCCGGCGGCGAAGCGGTCCTGGTCGCGATCGCCGGCATCCGCCTGCGCCGCGCGCCGATCACGCTGCTCGACGAGCCGACCAACAACCTCGACCGTGACGCCAGGGCGAAGCTCGGCACGATGGTGCGCGCCTGGAAGGGCACGCTCATCGTCGTCAGCCACGACCTGTCCCTGCTCGAGTTGATGGACGACACCGCGGAGCTGTACGCCCAGACGCTCAGTGTGTTCGGCGGACCGTACTCGCAGTGGCGCGCCTGGCTGGATGCCGAGCAGGATGCGGCGAAACAGGCCGAGGTCACCGCCGCCCAGGCGTTCCGCAAGGAGAAGCACCAGCGGATCGAGGCCGAGGTGAAGCTCGCCCACCGCACACGCACGGCGAAGAAGGCCGAGATCGAGAAGCGGGTCCCGAAGATCATCGCCCACGGCCGCAAGATGGCGGCCGAGGTGTCGGCCGGCAGGCTCCGCACCGAGGTCGGGGCGAAAGAGGATGCCGCACGGTCGGTGCTCGACGACGCCGGGAGACGCGTGCGCTCCGAGGCGTCGATGAAGATCGAGTTGCCCGATCCCGGAATGTCGCGCAGCCGCCGGATCGCGACGATCGGCGATCACGAGCGGGCCTGGGTGATCCAGGGCCCCGAGCGGGTGGCGTTGATCGGGCGCAACGGTGCCGGGAAGACGACCCTGCTGGAGCGGTTGGTGGCCGGCGGTGTTCACAACTCCTCAGAAACCGCCGCCCCTGCCCCGGAAACGGGCGCTTCCACCGCATCGGCCGAGGATCTGAGGAGTTCTGAACGCCCGAGCCTGCATGCCGAGGCCCACACCGACCTGATCGGCTACCTGCCGCAGCGGGTCGACGGTCTCGACGAGGAGCGCTCGGTGTTCGAGAACATCGCCGCCGCGGCGCCGCACGTACCGGAGAAGGAACTGCGCAACCGCCTCGCCCGGTTCCTCATCCGAGGGGCCACCGCGGACCGCCCGGTGTCGGCGCTGTCCGGCGGCGAGCGCTTCCGCGTCGCGCTGGCGACGCTGCTGCTCGCCGACCCCGCCCCGCACCTCGTGGTGCTGGACGAGCCGACGAACAACCTCGACCTCGACACGGTCGACCAGCTCATCGACGCCCTCCGCGCCTACCGCGGTGCGGTGCTCGTGGTGAGCCATGACGACGCGTTCCTGCGTCGGCTCGACCTCGACCTCACCCTCGAGATCGACGAGGACGGCGCGCTGCGGGAGGTCTCGCTGGAGCCCTGACGCGCGGGAGGACGGCCCGGATGTCCCCGGCCTCGACGAAGATGGAGACATGAGCGATGTGCTCGACCGCTTCACCCCGGCCACACAGGACTGGTTCCGGGGTGCGTTCCCCGCGCCCACCCCGGCCCAGGCGGGTGCGTGGGAGGCGATCTCCGCCGGGAAGCACGCTCTGGTCGTGGCGCCCACGGGCTCCGGAAAGACGCTGTCGGCGTTCCTGTGGTCGATCGACAGCGTCTTCCGAGAACGCACGTCCGAGGCCGCGCTCCCGTCGAAGGGCGAGCCTCGAACCCGCATCCTCTACATCTCCCCCTTGAAGGCACTGGGCGTCGACGTCGAACGCAATCTGCGCTCCCCGCTGATCGGCATCGGCCAGTCCGCGCGCCGCCTCGGTGTGCCCGCGCCCGCGGTCACGGTGGGAGTGCGTTCGGGCGACACCACGTCGAGCGACCGCCGCAAGCTCGTGTCGGATCCGCCCGACATCCTGATCACCACCCCCGAGTCGCTGTACCTCATGCTCACAAGCCGCGCGGGCGAGACGCTGCGGGGCGTGCACACCGTGATCATCGACGAAGTGCACGCCGTCGCCGCCACCAAGCGCGGCGCGCACCTGGCCGTGAGTCTCGAACGCCTCGACGCGCTGCGCCGCACGAACGGCATCGAGACACCGGCACAACGGATCGGCCTCTCGGCAACCGTGCGTCCGATCGACGAGGTCGCGCGGTTCCTCGGCGGGTCGGCTCCGGTGGAGATCGTGGCACCGCCGGCATCGAAGACCTTCGAACTCGGGGTCGTCGTACCGATGGACGACATGACCAATCCGCCGCCCCCGCCCGTTGTCGCGGGCGAGACCGTGGATGCGGAGTACACCGAAGTCACGGGCTCGGTCTGGCCGCATGTGGAGGAGGCGATCGTCGACCGCATCCTGCAGAACAACTCGACGATCGTGTTCGCCAACTCGCGGCGCCTGGCCGAGCGGCTCACAGGTCGTCTCAACGAGATCCACTCCGAGCGGATTGGCGTGGAGCTGCCCGCGGCGACGGTCCCTGCGGCAATGATGGCGCAGGCCGGAGCCACGGCCGGCGCCGATCCCGTGCTCGCCAAGGCACATCACGGATCGGTGTCGAAGGAGCAGCGCGCCCAGGTCGAGGAAGAGCTCAAGTCGGGCGTCCTGCGCTGCGTCGTCGCGACGAGCAGCCTCGAACTCGGCATCGACATGGGTGCGGTCGACCTCGTGATCCAGGTCGAGGCCCCGCCGTCGGCGGCTTCCGGCCTGCAACGCGTCGGACGCGCAGGACACCAGGTGGGCGAGATCAGCCGTGCCGCGCTCTTCCCCAAGCACCGCGGCGATGTGCTGCACACCGCGATCGTCACCGAGCGGATGCTGGCGGGGAAGATCGAGGCGATCCAGGTGCCGCGCAATCCGCTCGACATCCTCGCCCAGCAGACCGTCGCGGCGAGCGCCCTCGGTGCGATCAGCGTGGAGGAGTGGTTCGAGACCGTCCGTCGTTCGGCACCGTTCCAGTCCCTCCCGCGTTCCGCGTACGAGGCCACGCTCGATCTGCTGGCCGGACGCTTCCCGTCCGATGAGTTCGCCGAGCTGCGTCCGCGACTCGTCTGGGACCGCGACGCGGGGACGCTGACCGGGAGGCCCGGCGCGCAGCGCATCGCGGTGACCAGCGGCGGGACGATCCCCGACCGAGGACTGTTCGGGGTCTTCGTGGCCGGCGAGACCACCGGTGCCCGCGTGGGCGAGCTCGATGAGGAGATGGTCTACGAATCGCGGGTGGGCGACGTGTTCACGCTCGGCACGACCAGTTGGCGGATCGCCGAGATCACCCACGACCGTGTCAACGTGATCCCCGCCTACGGACAGCCCGGCAAGGTGCCGTTCTGGCACGGCGACGGCATCGGCCGGCCGTTCGAGCTCGGCGAGGCGCTCGGCGCCTTCGCGCGGGAGGTGTCGACGGCACCTCCCGAGAAGGCGGCACAGCGACTGATCGATGCGGGCCTCGACGAGCAGGCTCGAGCGAACCTCCTGGCGCACCTCACGGAGCAGCGCGAGGCGACGGGCACGCTCCCCACCGACCGCATGCTCACGGTGGAGCGAGGTCGCGACGAGGTCGGCGACTGGCGGGTCATCCTGCATTCCCCGTACGGCATGAAGGTGCACGCGCCCTGGGCGCTGGCGATCAACGCCCGCGTACGCGAACGCCTGGGCGTCGAGGGATCGGCTGTCGCGAGCGACGACGGCATCATCGTGCGGATCCCCGACGCGGAGGCGGAGCCGCCGGGCGCCGAACTGTTCGTGTTCGAGCCCGAAGAGCTGGAGCACATCGTGACGGAGGAGGTGGGCGGCTCGGCCCTGTTCGCCTCCCGCTTCCGCGAGTGCGCGGCACGCGCGCTGCTCATGCCCCGCATGAACCCGAACAAGCGCACCCCGCTGTGGCAGCAGCGGCAGCGGTCGGCGCAGTTGCTCGAAGTGGCCAGGCGCCACCCCACGTTCCCCGTGATCCTCGAGACGCTGCGCGAGGTGCTGCAAGACGTCTACGACCTCCCCTCCCTGCGCGCCCTCGCGACGTCGATCGCCGACCGCCGGATCCGCCTGGTGGAGACCGAGCCCGGCCAGCCGTCGCCCTATGCCCGCGATCTGCTGTTCGGCTATGTGGGCGCGTTCATGTACGAGGGCGACTCGCCCCTCGCCGAACGCCGGGCAGCCGCGCTGTCGGTCGACCCTGCGCTCCTCGGAGAGCTGCTGGGCACGGTGGAACTGCGTGAACTCCTCGACCCCGAGGTGCTCGTCCAGTTCGAGCGCGAGGCCCAGCGGCTCGACCCCGACCGTCGCGCGCGTGGCATCGAGGGCGTGGCCGATCTGCTGCGCATGCTCGGGCCGCTCGATGCGGAGGAAGTGGCCCTGCGCCTCGACCCGGAGAGCGTGCCCGGCGCAGCGGGAGGCACCGTTGGGGCGGATGCCGCCGCCGCGCTGCTGGGCGACCTGGTCGCGGCCCGGCGCGCGATCCCCGTGACGGTCGGCGGGATGAGCCGTGTCGCCGCCATCGAGGATGCCGGGCGACTGCGCGATGCGCTGGGCGCCGCACTCCCGACGGGGATCCCGGTCGCGTTCCTCGAACCCGTCGCCGATCCGCTGGGCGATCTCATCGCCCGGTATGCCCGCACGCACGGCCCGTTCACGACGGACGCTGTCGCCACCCGGTTCGGACTCGGCGCCGCGGTCGCCCGTCATACGCTTCAGCGCCTGGAGACCGCGGGGCGCCTCACCAGCGGGTACTTCCTCCCCGAGGCCGCCGGGAGCGGCGACGCGATCGAGTGGTGCGACGCCGAGGTGCTCCGCCGGCTCCGCATGCGCTCGCTCGCCGCGATCCGCGGATCCGTCGAACCGGTCTCCCCCGAGGCCTACGCCCGTTTCCTCCCCGACTGGCAGCACATCGGTCGCCCTCTCGAAGGCGTCGACGGCGTGCTCGCCGTGATCGAGCAGTTCGCGGGCGTGCCGATCCCTGCGAGCGCGTGGGAATCGTTGGTGCTGCCCTCTCGCGTGCGCGACTACACGCCCGCCCTTCTGGACGAGCTCACGGCAGCCGGCGAGGTGATCTGGTCCGGCCACGGCACGCTCCCGGGACGCGACGGCTGGGTGTCGATGCACCCCGCCGATCTCGCGCCGTTCACGCTGCCGGAGCCCGATGCCGAGATTGCCTCCGATTCCTTGGAGTCGCGGATCCTCATCGCCCTCGACGTCGGCGGCGCGTACTTCGCAGGGCAGCTGAAAGACATGGCAGCCGCCGAGAACGAGCAGTCCGTCCTCGAAGCGCTGTGGTCGCTGACCTGGTCGGGCTACGTGACCAACGACACCTTCGCGCCGATCCGCTCCCTGCTCGCCGGCGGCTCGCAGGCGCACAAGGTGAAACGCCGCGCCCCCCGCGCCCGCACCTACCGCGGTGTGTCCTTCACCGGTTCCGCCGCGCCGAGGCCGCCGTCGATCGGAGGCCGATGGTCGTTGCTGCCTCCCACCGAGAAGGATGCTTCCCGCCGGGCCACCGTGACCGCGGGCCTCCTCCTCGATCGCTACGGTGTCGTCACCCGCGGTGCGGTCCAGGCGGAGGGCCTCCCCGGCGGCTTCGCCCAGGCGTACCGCGTGCTGGCCGGCTTCGAAGAGGCCGGGCACTGTCGTCGCGGCTACGTGATCGAGAAGCTCGGGGCCGCCCAGTTCGCCGCGTCCGGAACGGTCGATCGTCTGCGCACCTATGCGGGACTCGCCGATCCGCCCCCACGCGATGCCGTGACCCTTGCCGCCACCGACCCCGCCAACCCCTACGGTGCCGCTCTCGGCTGGCCCAAGCTCGACGGCGTCTCGCACCGCCCGGGGCGCAAGGCCGGCGGGCTCGTGGTCCTCGTCGACGGAACACTCGTCCTCTCCCTCGAGCGCGGCGGACGCACGGTGCTCGCGTTCAGCGAAGACGGCGACGTGCTGCGGGCCGCGGCCACCGATCTCGCGGCGACCGCACGCGCACGCCGGCTCGACACCCTCACGGTCGAGAAGATCAACGGCGAGGGCGTCTACGGCACCGAGCTCGCCCTCGCCCTGCAGGAGGCGGGGTTCGTGGCGACGCCCCGCGGCTACACCCTCCGCAAGGTCACCTGAACGATGCACCTACGCTGGAAGCCATGATCCGAGAGTTCGCCACCGGCGTCCGCACGCTGTTGCACGGGTTCGGGCTGTGGCGCACGCGCCCCGGGCTCATGATGCTCGGTCTGATCCCTGCGATCATCGCGGTCCTGATCCTCGCCGCAGCGCTGATCCCGCTCGTGATCGGCATGCCTTCGGTCTCCGCGTGGCTCACGCCGTTCGCGGAGGGATGGATCGAGCCGTGGAAGGGCCTGTTGCGCGCGGCCGTGGGCTTCGTGGTCGTCGCAGCCGCCCTCGCCCTCGCCAGCGTGGTCTTCAGCGCACTGACGCTGACCATCGGCGACCCGTTCTACCAGCGCATCTGGCACGCCGTCGAGGTCGATCTCGGTGATGCTCCTCCCGCCGACGGCGGCAGCTTCTGGACCACGATCGGCGAGGGGCTGCGTCTCGTGGTGCTCGGCATCCTGATCGCGATCCTGGTCCTCCTGATCGGCTTCCTCCCTGCCGTGGGGGGATTCCTCGGCGCGATCGCGGGTGTGGTGCTGACCGGCCGACTGCTGGCGCGCGAACTCACCGGGCGTGCCTTCGACGCTCGTGACCTCAGTCCGGCCGACCGTGCCGCCCTGTTCTCGGGCAGCCGGGCGCGGGTGCTCGGTTTCGGCGTCGCCACCCAGCTCTGTTTCCTGATTCCCGGTGGTGCCGTCGCGGTGATGCCGGCTGCGGTCGCCGGCAGCACCGTGCTGGCGCGCGACATGCTCGCTCGTGCCGCCGTCACGGCCTCCCCTCACCCCCCGCTGCTCCCGCCTCCACCCGCGCCGTCCGAGGCTCCCTGATGCCCGAGGGCGACACGGTCTTCCGCACGGCGCGACGCCTCGACGAGGCTCTGGCCGGGTCCGAGGTGACCCGGTTCGACCTTCGTGTCCCCCGCTTCGCCACCCTGGATCTGACCGGTCAGCGGGTGCACGCGGTGGTGCCCCGGGGCAAGCACCTGCTCGCGCGCATCGGCGACAGCACCCTGCATTCCCATCTGCGCATGGACGGGGCGTGGTTCGTCTACCGCCACGGCGAGAAGTGGCGGCATCCGGCCTTCAAGGTCCGTGCGATCATCGGCACGGCCGACCGTGAGGCCGTCGGTGTCGATCTCGCCGAGATCGAGGTCGTCCCGACCCGCGACGAGGAACAGCTGGTGGGGTATCTCGGCCCGGACCCGCTCGCCGATGACTGGGATGCAGACGAGGCGAACCGGCGGCTCGGTGCCGACGCCCGCAGTATCCACGTCGCCCTCCTCGACCAGCGCAACGTCGCGGGATTCGGCAACGAGTACGCTGCAGAGCTCCTGTTCCTCCGGGGGATCCTGCCGACGACGCCGACGCCGGAGGTCGATGTCTCCGCGCTTCTCGACCTCGGTGTGCGCACCATCCGCGCCAACCGCGACCGCCGCAGCAGGACCTTCACGGGCATCGATCGACCGGGTCAGGGCACCTGGGTCTACGGCCGCGCCGGGCGCCCCTGCCGCCGCTGCGGCACCCTCATCCGACGCGGCGAACAGGGCGCGGATCCGACACGCGAACGCGTGACCTTCTGGTGCCCGTCGTGTCAGCGTTAGTCACTCGCCGTCGCTGACGAGCACGGGCCTGGCGTTCGGCGGAGGGGTTCCGACCTCCGCAACGGTATGGCCGCTGCAGGCCGCGCTCGTCAGGGTCGCCTTCTCGATGTTCGACACGACGAACCAGCGCATCGCGTCGCGCAGCAGGCACCACCCGACGAGGTACCATTGCCCGTTCGTGGAGGCGAACATCACGGGCTCCACTTCCCTCGTGGTCGTGGCCCCGACGCGCGACGTATAGCGGATGCGGACCGTACGCTGCGCGGACATCGCCTCCTCCAGGACCGACCGGACGGTGCGTGCGGACGAGGGCGCCCCCGCCACCCAGATCCGACGTGCGAGGTCGGCCGCGCGGCCGCGCGTGGCGGGATCGAGGACGTCCAGGATCTTCCGGACCCCGGCCGAAGCCAGATCGGCGTACGGGGCGTCGGACGCCGCGGAGACAGCCGCCAGGAGCGCCACCGCCTGGGCCGGCGAGAGGGTGATCGGCGGCAGATTCGCGCTCGGAGCCAGTCCGTAGCCTCCTCCGGGTCCGGGTCTCGACCAGACGGGCGCGCCACTGCTCGCCAAGGCGGCGAGGTCTCGCTTGACGGTTCTGACGGACACCTCGAACTCCGCCGCCAGCCGCTCGGCCGGGTAACCCCTGGTTCCGCCGCGACGCAGCATCTCGGACAGCGCATGAAGTCGTTCGGTCCGCCTCACTCTGCACACTCCGATGAATTCATGACAGAAATAGTGCCATACAGCTGTCCGCACGCCGTGCGAGCATCGGGTCATGACGACAGCATCGAGTACTCCGACCATCCTCCTGATCGCGGGCCACTGGCTCGGCGCATGGGCCTGGGACGAGGTGCGCGCACACCTGGCGGCGAACGGATCGGACGCCATCGCGCTCACACTCCCCGGCCTGGATCCGGATGACCCCGACCGTTCCTCGCGGACCCTCGACGAGCAGGCGGCGGCGATCGAAGCGGCCGTCCTGCGCTCCGGAGCCACGGCGGAGCAGCCGGTCGCGCTCGTCGGGCACAGCGGAGCCAATGCTCCGGTCAGCATCGTCCTCGATCGGCACCCCGCGCTCGTCCGCCGTGTGGTGTGGGTCGATTCCGGCCCGGTCGCGCCGGGAAGCGTGTTCGCACCGGACCTCCCGGAGACGGTGGAGGCGCTGCCCCTGCCACCGTTCGACGTTCTCGGACAGCAGGCCAGCCTCGAGGGCCTGAGCACCGCGATGCTCGACCGCTTCCGCGAACGCGCGGTCCCCGAGCCGGGACCCGTGCTCCGAGCTCCGGTGCCCCTCTCCGACGATGCGCGCCGCGGGATCCCCACCACCATCGTCTGCTGCTCGATCCCGAGCGCGCAGCTGCAGGAACTCGCCCGCGCCGGACACCCCATGTTCGCCGAGGTCGACGCACTCGAGAATCTGGAGCTCGTGGACCTGCCCACCGGCCACTGGCCCATGTGGAGCCGTCCCGCGGATCTCGCAATGGCGATCCGCGACGCGGCCTCGCGCGTGGGCTGAGCACCGCCGACACCGAGGACATCCATCCGAGGGAATGAATCCACCCCTGCCGTGGTTGTTGATATATCCGGAAGAGACTCCGGAGCACGGGAGGAATCGTGGGTAAGAACTACGTCGACATCGAGAACGACCAGGGAGCGACGCTGCGGTACCGCAAGCACGCGAACGGTCGCGGTCTCGTCGCGCATGGCGCGAAGGTGCATCCGAAGGCGCACATCGAGGCGGGTGCCTACATCGAACCGGGCGCGCGCGTCGGCGCCGGGGCGACCATCGCCCGCGGCGCCTGGATCGACGAAGACGCCGTGGTCGGGGAGGGCGCGTTCGTCGACGCGCACGCGCACATCGGCCAGGGTGCCGCGATCGGCGACCACGCCTACGTGGGGGTCCGCACCGATGTCGGCGCCGGAGCGCGCATCATCCGCGGCGCCAGGATCGGCGACGACGAGACCGTCGCGGCCGGGCTCACCATCGCGACGGATCAGAAGGGGCTGTGGCTCGCGGCCTGACGGGGTGACAGCCGGGTCGTCACTCCTGGATCGCTGTGTGCCTGACCCGGCGCGCACCGGTGACGACCAGGAGACCGAGCGCGACCAGGGCCAGGCCGAGTCCCGGTAGCGCGCTCGGGTTCACTCCGCTGTCTGCCAGAGTGTCGGGTGGCGTCGTGCCGCCGCCCGACGTGTCTGGGTCCGGCTCGGGCGGGAGCGGGATGAGCGTTCCTTGCCCGACGCCACGTGCGGTCTGTCGTTCCGCGAACCCGACGAACGCGAGGGTCTGCGTGGACCCCGCATCGCTTGTCGCGAGCACGGCTTGGAACTCGGGCTGTTCGTCCGAGGTGATGCCGGCGATGAGCCGGAACTCGCGGAGCGTCCCGGCGGGGACCTGCGCTTCCGGAACGACGCTGACGACCTGCGAAGCCGCGTCGAGTCCCGAGGATACGGGCGTGCAACTCGCGGTGGCCACGTCGACCGGTGCGCCGAACTGCGCGTCGCTCGGATACGGATCGCCGGTCGTCCACGCGGCATCACGGTATTCGAGCTGTAGCGCCGCGCAATCCACAGCGGTCGCACCATCCATCAGGGCGAGATCGAGGTTGTACAGCGGGATGGCGCTGAAGTATCTCCACTCGAGGGAGGTGTCGTCGAGCACCGCTCCACGCACGCCCGTGACCTCGGTGATGAGCTCGGTGACGCGGTAGATCCTCACGGTCGCAGGAAACTGACCGCTGGACACCGCGATGGGGATGCCGAACGCTGACGGCGTCGGCGTGGCAGCCGCGGCGCTCACTCTGGCTTGAAAGGTCCCGGATCCGCTGACGGCGGTATGCGTGTCCACATACGGAGCGAAGGTCACCGTCACGGTGTCCCCTGCCCCGGTGACGGTGGCGATCGTCTCCCCGTCTTCGGACAGGATGGGGAAGGGTGCCAGGTCGGCGACCGATGTCGTGACGCCCCCGGTGCTCTGGAACGTCATGCTGGCGGTATCGCCGGCTGTGGCCTCGTCGGGGAGGGCGAAGGCGAACGACACATCGACGAGCGATCCATCGGGGACCGCTGTGGGATCGCTTGTCTGCTGCCACGGCGTTCCCAGCACCGGCGAGATCGTGATCGACGTGAACACGTCTCCGATCTCGACGGCCGAAGCCTGCCGTGGCGGCGAGGCGAACGCGAAAGCGAAGGCCAGCACCGAGACCGCACTGATCGCTCCGAAGGCCCTGCGTACGCGCATGATCGCTCCGTTCTGCTGTGCTGCCGATGGCTCGGCTCCCGGTTCGTTTCCAGGCCAGAGTCTCGCGAATCGAACCGACGCACAAGCCGATCCTGCGTCACGACTACAGCAGGCGGCGCTCCGACGCCCACGCGGTGAGTTCGTGGCGGGAGGAGAGCTGCAGCTTGCGCAGCACGGATGACACGTGCGTCTCGACCGTCTTGATCGAGATGAAGAGCTCCGAAGCGACCTCCTTGTAGGCGTAGCCGCGGGCGATTAGCCGCATGACCTCCTGCTCACGCGCGGAGAGGCGATCCAGTTCGTCGGTCGCCGTCGCGGTCTCACCGGCGACCGCTCCGAAGGCGTCGAGCACGAACCCGGCGAGCCGTGGTGAGAAGACCGCATCCCCGTCCGCCACGGCGTGCACGGCACTGCTGACCTCGATGCCCGATGACCCTTTGGTGATGTAGCCGCGGGCGCCCGCCCGGATCACGCGCACGACGTCGGCGGCAGCATCCGAGACGCTGAGCGCGAGGAACCGCGCTGCCGTGGCCGACCCGCGGATCACCGCTTCTCCGCCCGCGGCATCGTCGCCACTCCCACCCGGCAGGTGCACGTCGAGCAGGACGACGTCCGGCTGTGTCTCCGCGATCACGGCGATCGCGGACGGCACGTCCGCCGCCTCGCCGACCACGTCGACACTCGCATCGAGGTCGGCACGCAGGCCGGAGCGGAAGATCGAGTGGTCGTCGACGATCACGACGCGGATGCTCTCAGGCATGGTCGTCCTCCCGGGTGGGGATCGGTCGCCCCGCCGCCCGGTCGTACGGCGGGGCCGACAGAATGCTCAGATGCACTTCGGTCCCGTTCGCGTCGCTGCGGACCGCTCCGGTACCACCGGCACGACGCATCCGGCCGATGATCGACTCCCGTACCCCGAGGCGATCGCTCGGCACATCGTCGAGGTCGAAGCCCTCGCCGCGGTCCCGGATGAAGACGTCGACGCCCGCGGCGCTCCCCTCGATGTACACCGAGATGTCCCCGCCGGCATGCCGCGCGGCGTTCAGGATCGCCTCTCGGGCCGCCGCCGCGAGTTCCCCGCTGGCGCGCTCGGTGGAGAGGCCCGCCGACACGACGTCGATGCGCACCGGATAGTCGAGCTCGAGGGCCCCTGCGTAGTCACGCAGATCCGTCGGGAGGTCGCTGTCGGCCGGTGCGTCGCCGTCGTACAACCATGCGCGCAGCTCGCGCTCCTGTGCCCTGGCGAGGCGGGCCGCCTCGCTGGAGGCTCCTGCCCTGTTCTGGATCAGCGCCAGCGTCTGCAGCACCGAATCGTGCAGGTGCGCGGCCATCTGGCTGCGCTGCTCCTCGCGGATGCGGCGCACCCGTTCGCCGGACAGTTCGCGCCATCGCGGGATCAGGGCCGAGGAGATCACCGCAGCGAGCCCGGCGAGAGGGAGGAGCACGAGTGCCACCCCCGAGCGCGCGACGGGCCAGGAGAGCAGCACCGTGAACAGCAGGGCGAGCAGCAGGAGAGCCAGGATCCGGACGGTCATCGTGTGTCGCGGTCCGCGCGCGGTGTCGGTGCGATCGATCAGGGTCGCCCAGAGCCCGGCGCCCGTCGCGAAGCCCACGGTGCCGCCGACGACGACCGCGGCGAGATCGGGCGGGATGGATCCACTCAACCAGTCACTGCCGCCGCGCCAGGCCAGCACGATGAGGATCCCGACACCGGCGGGAGCGAGCAGCAGCCAGGCGACCGGTACGCGTCTGGTCGGGGACTCCTCCCCCTCGCTCCACGGCGTGAAGGCCCAGCACCAGGCGTAGAGGAGGATGCCGGCGCCGCCGCACAGCGTCAGCGCGAGGAACAGTGCACGCACCAGCCCCACCCGCACGCCCAGGTGTCGCGCGAGGCCCGCACTCACCCCGGCCACCAGGCAGTCGCGATCACGGGTCAGCGGCGGGCGCGGCGCAGCGATGGGCGCTGATCGCGCGGGAGCGTGCGCCGAAGAGGACATGTCGCCCATCCAATCATCCGCATGGGTGCTCCGGGTCCTCCCCTGGCCAGAATCAGGGGCCACTCAGGGGTTCCCCCCATGGCAGGGGCCCCACGGATGACGCCAGGATCGAATCATGACGATTCCGACTGCACCCCCGCCTCCTGCCGACCAGGCCACTCCGGCCGTCGGCGCACCGGGCACCGGCATCCCCCGCGGAGCCGAACGCTTCCTCCTCTGGGTCGCCGGCCTCGGCGTCGCCCGGTCCGAGGGCTGGCTGGGCGGTGTCGCCTCGGGGATCGCTGCCCGGCTGCGCATCGATCCGCTGATCGTCCGCGGGATCCTCGTGGTCGCGGCGCTCTTCGGCCTGCCGGTGATCTTCCTGTACGCCGCGGCCTGGGCGCTGCTGCCCGACATCGACGGACGGGTCCACCTCCGCGATCTGTTCCGCCGCGACTATCAGCCGGCGCAGTGGGGCATCCTCGCGATGGCCGTCATCGGTCTCTTCCCGACCGCACCACTGGCCGGACGTCTCTTCGGACTCGGCTACGACGGGTGGTCGGCCCTCTCCGTCGTCAGCTGGATCGTCGGGCTCGTGCTCGTCGCCGGTCTGCTCTTCCTGATCGTGCGCGCCATGCGCCGCACCCCGGGTGCTTCCGCGCCGGATCTGCCGATGGCTTCCGCAGATTGGGCGGCCCCGGCCGCATCCGACCCCCTCAGCGATTCGGGTACCGCTGAGGGGGCGGATGCCACTCTCGCCGATGAGGTCTCCGACACCGCGCT
>NZ_SJYZ01000011.1:0-129573 GCF_004337555.1 Microbacterium sp. PI-1
GCGCTCCCCCGGCATGAAAGAGAACTCACGACATGAAGGAGAACTCACGGCATGAAGGAGCAGATGGCCTGAACGCTCCTTCTTTTCGTGTGTTCTCCTTCAGGAGGACCGGCCCGCCCTGCCGCTGGAGCCTGCCGCTGGAGGCAGAGAGGGAGGCGGAGAGGGAGGCAGAGAGGGAAACGGAGCGCAGGGCTCGGTGCCTCACTCCGCGGGAAGGAACGCGCCGTCGAGGAAGCCCGCCAACGCAGCCGTGTCATCGAGCGGGAAGATCGCCGCGACGTACTGGTCGGGTCGTACGACGACCACCACTCCGTCGCGCGACAGTTCACGCGCCGCGAAGATGTCGGTCTCGCACCACTTGCTGGGGCCCGCCGCGTAGACCTTCTCCCAGTCGGTGAGCCCGAGGGGGCCGGTCTTCGGCTGGAACAGCGCGGGAGCCGAAGTCACTTCCACCTCTTCGAACGGCTGCTGGTAGACCGCCTTGACGTCGAAGAGTGCATCCACGTCGGCATCGGCCGGGGTGAAGCGGGCGAACAGCGGCTCGGCCTTCTCCGCCCAGGCGGCGAGCGCGTCACCGGTCCGGTCGCCGAACGCATAGACACGCCAGCGTCCGTCGGCCTTCGCGTGATGCCCCAGGTGGATGACGTTGCCGTCGCCGACCCGCACGACCTCGGCCGACTTGAAGCGCTTGCCGAGCGGATAGCCGGTCGCGAGCGCCTGATGGGCGTCTGTTCCGGTGATCATGGACGAGGTGTACTGCGTCATGAACCCGGAGGGGAACTCGGCGGTGGCGAGGTAGTAGGTCGCCAGCTCGTTGGGGTCGGAGATCTCCTCCGGCTTGCGCGCCATCAGCGTCGACCACTCCCGATCGAAGTCGATGAGCTGCTGTGCCACCGGTCGCCGTTCCGCACCGTACGTCGCCAGCAGCGTCTCGGGGGCGCGCCCCGTGAGTACCGAGCCGAGCTTCCAGCCGAGGTTGAAGCCGTCCTGCATCGAGACGTTCATTCCCTGGCCGGCCTTGGCGCTGTGGGTGTGGCAGGCGTCGCCGGTCAGGAACACCCGCGGGGTGCGTCCCGATTCGTCGATCACGTCGTCGAAGCCGTCGGTGACCCGGTGACCGACCTCGTACACGCTGTGCCAGGCGACCTCGCGTACGTCGAGCGTGTACGGGTGCAGGATCTCGTTGGCCCGGCGGATGATCTCCTCGATGGGCGTCTGCCGCACCCGGTGGTCATCGTCGTCGGCGACTTCACCCAGATCGATGTACATGCGCGAGAGGTACCCGCCCTCACGCGGGATGTGGAGGATGTTGCCCGCTTCGGAGTTGATCGCGCACTTGGTGCGCCAGTCCGGGAAGTCGGTGTTGACGAGGACGTCCATCACGCCCCATGCGTGCGCCGAGGACGCTCCCACGTGCGTCCGCCCGATCGCCTGTCGCACACCGCTGCGCGCGCCGTCGCAGCCGACGACGAACCGGGCACGGATGGTCCGCTCCTCGCCGACGCGCTCCCCCGCGACGTAGCGGATCCCCACCTCGACCGGGTACGCGCCGTCGTCGTGGACGGTGAGGCCCGTGAACTCCACGCCGTAGTCGGGGACGATCCTGCCGGGGCCGTGCGCAGCGGACTCGGCGAAGTAGTCGAGGACGCGCGCCTGGTTGACGATCAGGTGCGGGAACTCGCAGATGTCGTAGGCGTAGTCGGACGTGCGGGAGGTGCGGACGATCTCGTCGCGCTTGTCAGGATTCGGGCCCCAGAAGTTCATCCAGCCGATGTTGTACGCCTCGGCGATGATCCGCTCGGCAAATCCGAACGCCTGGAACGTCTCGACGCTGCGTGGCTGGATGCCGTCCGCCTGACCGAGCGGGAGACGTCCGCCGCGCTTCTCGATGATCCGGGTGGAGATGCCGGGGTACTGCGACATCTGAGCGGCGAGCAGCATGCCTGCGGGTCCGGAGCCGACGATGAGCACGTCGATCTCGTCCGGGATGTCGGCGGGCCGGTCTGCACCGATTCCGGCGGCATCCTGCACGCGCGGGTCAGCGGAGACATAGCCGTGGTGGTGGAACTGCATCGTCGTCGATTCCTTCCGGACTTCTTCGTCGGTCTTGCCTGCGGGTCTTGCTTTCGTCGAACGCTGTGTTCTATATTCGAACATGCTGTTCTACTATTGAACACAGCGTAGTCCGCGGCGCCGCACATCGCAAGGGAGCACCCGCATGCCCGAGAACACGAAGACCTCCCCCGCCTCGCAGACCCTGAGCCGCGGCATCCGCATCCTCGAAGTCCTGGCCGACGCGCGCGGGGCGCTCACGATCGACGAGATCTCCGCCTGCCTCGGGGTGCACCGCTCGATCGCCTACCGCCTGGTGCGCACACTCGAAGACCACCGCCTGGTGACGCGCGATGCCGCGGGGGCCGTGGGTCTCGGCGCCCGGATGGCGGCGCTCGCGGCCGGTGTCGCCCATGACCTCCAGGCCGAAGCACTCCCCGAGCTCACCGCGATCGCCAACGAGCTGGGCATGACCTGCTTCCTCGCCGTGCTCGACGGCGGGGAGTGCATCACGCTGGCGAGTGTCGAGCCCCGCCATGCGGTCGCCAGTGTCGCGCAGCGCCCCGGCGCCCGGCATCCCGTCACCGTCGGCGCACCGGGCAAGGCCATCCTGGCGCAGCTCCCGCCTGCCGAGTGGCCGGCGGGCGCCCCCTCCTCCCTCCCCGCAGACGTCGAGACGACGAAGGACCGCGGCTTCGCGACCAGCCACGACGAGGTCATCCCCACCGTGCAGTCGGTGGCGGTACCGCTCGCGCTCCGGGGTCAGCGCCCGGCCGCGATCGCCGTCGTGCACGTGGCGACCGCGCTCGATGATGCCGCGATCGCCGCGCGCCTCCAGCGTTCGGCCGAGGCCATCCGCGACTCCCTCGCCGGCTGACCCGGCCACAACAGCGCGTGCGGGATCAAAAACGCGCGCCTACGGGTGAGTAGACGCGCGTTTTCGATCCCGCAACGGGGCGAAGAGCGAGACCGGAGCGGGTCAGGCCTTCGCGAGTCCGTGGATCGGGCTGACGGACTGCTCCGCCTCGTGGTCCGGTCCGAGCGGAATGCCGGAGCGATCGCGCAGCAGCAGCGTGGCGATCAGTCCGAGAACCGTCATCCCGGCGAGGTACCACGTGACGGCGTCCGTCGAGCCCGTCGCGCTCACAATGGCCGTGGCGATCGTCGGTGCGAACGCCCCTCCGGCGATCGCGCCGATCGCGTAGGAGATCGACACCCCCGAGAAGCGGATGCTCGCAGGGAACAGTTCGGCGTACAGCGCCGCCTGCGGGCCGTAGGTGAAGCCGAGACCGATGGTCAGGATCGCGAGACCGGCGAACAGCAGACCGATCTCGCCGGTGTTCACGAGCGGGAACAGGGTGAACACACCGATCAGCTGCAACACCCATCCGATGACGTACGTCGTACGACGGCCGATGCGGTCGGACAGCCATCCGGCGAGAAGGGTCGTGAGCAGCCAGGTGACGGCAGAACCCGCGACAGCCCAGAGGACCGGTCCACGCTCGAGGCCGATCGACCCCTCGGGGTTGGTCGCGTAGCCCTGGATGTATCCGCCGGTGGTCATGTAGCCGACGGCGTTGTTGCCGGCGAACACCAGCGCCGCGATGATGACGAGCAGCAGGTGCTTGCGGAACAGCTGCGCGATCGGCATCTGCGCCTTCTCCTTGCGCGCGGCGAGTTCGGTGAAGACCGGGCTCTCCTCGACCTTGCGACGCACGTAGTAGCCGACGAGGATCAGCACCACGCTGAGCAGGAACGGCACCCGCCAGCCCCAGGCCATGAACTGCTCGCCCGGAGCGATCACGGTCATCAGCGCCATCACGCCCGAGGCGAGGAGCAGGCCGAGGGGAACACCGATCTGCGGCGACGCGCCGAAGATGCCGCGCTTCTTGCGCGGAGCGTGCTCGACGGCCATCAGCACCGCGCCGCCCCACTCACCACCGGCGGAGATGCCCTGGATAATGCGGAGCAGCACCAGCAGGATCGGCGCCGTGATCCCGATCGTCTCGTACGTGGGCAGGATTCCGATGAGCGCGGTCGCGGCGCCCATCAGGATGAGCGTCCACATGAGCACGGCCTTGCGCCCGAGCTTGTCGCCGTAGTGCCCCGCGAGGAAGGCGCCGAGCGGGCGGAAGAGGAAGCTGACGCCGACCGTCGCGAAGGCGACCAGCGCACTGTTCGCACCCAAGGGCTCGAAGAACAGCTGCCCGAACACGAGTCCGACCGCTGTGGCGTAGATGAAGAAGTCGTACCACTCGACGGTGGTTCCGACGACGGTTGCGAAGACGACGCGGCGCCGATCGGCCGATGTCGCGATGGTTCCGGTGGGCGTGAACCCATCCTGTGACTGCCCGCTCATGGGGTGTCTCCTTCTGGTTTGTGACCGCATTGTCACGGCGCGCAGCGGAACGGATCCAAATGCTTGCCGAGGGGTGAACCGATGATATATGATTTCGAATACGACGCACAAGGCGTCGCAGACGAGCGCGAGGAGGCGCCCCGTGACGGAGACCATCAGCCGCCCCGGCAAGATCATCGCGATCCATCTGAGCTACGCGTCCCGTGCTGATCAGCGCGGCAGGCGCCCCGCCTCCCCCTCCTACTTCTTCAAGCCGGCGAGTTCCGTCGCCGCCTCGGGAGGCACGGTCGAACGCCCTGCCGGCACCGAGCTGCTCGCCTTCGAAGGGGAGATCGCCCTCGTGATCGGCACGGCGGCGCGTCGGGTCCCGCTCGCCGAGGCCTGGTCGCACGTCAGCGGGGTCACCGCATCGAACGACCTCGGCCTGTACGACCTCCGCGCGAACGACAAGGGCTCGAACGTCCGCTCCAAGGGCGGCGACGGCTACACACCGCTCGGCCCGGACGTCATCGACGCCCGCTCGGTCGACCCCGAAGCCCTCCGCGTGCGCACCTGGGTCAACGGCGAACTCCGCCAGGACGACACCACGGCGGGCCTCATCTTCCCCCTCGCGCAGCTCGTGGCCGACCTCTCCCAGCACTTCACGCTCGAACCCGGCGACGTGATCCTCACCGGCACCCCCGCCGGCTCCTCCGTCATCGTCCCCGGCGACGTCGTCGAGGTCGAGGTGGACGCCCCGACCGCTTCCGGCGCCCCGACCTCGGGCCGACTCATCACCACCGTGACGCAGGGCGATGTCCCGTTCGACGGCGACCTCGGTTCACTCCCCGCCGTGGACGATCTGCAGCGCACCGAGGCCTGGGGGTCACGCGAGGAAGCCGGCCTCCCCCCTGTCGAGAAGGCTCCCACGCTCTCGCCCGAGCTGCGGACGCTGCTCCTCGAAGCCCCGACCGCCGGGCTCTCGGCGCAGCTCCGCAAGCGTGGCCACCACTCCTGCTTCATCGACGGGGTGTCGGTCAACATCCCGGGTCGCAAGATCGTCGGCACCGCGAAGACGCTGCGGTTCGTGCCGTTCCGCGAAGATCTCTTCACGGCCCACGGCGGCGGGTACAACGCCCAGAAGCGCGCCTTCGACGCGGTCGACGAAGATGAGGTCATCGTCATCGAGGCACGGGGCGACGCCACCACGGGCACCCTCGGCGACATCCTCGCGCTCCGGGCGAAGACCCGCGGGGCGGCCGGTGTGGTCACCGATGGCGGGGTCCGCGACTTCGATGCCGTGGCCGAGATCGGTCTGCCGGTGTTCTCCCAGGGCGCGCACCCGTCGGTCCTCGGACGCAAACACGTGCCGTGGGACGTGGATGTCACGATCTCCTGCGGCGGGGCGACCGTGCAGCCCGGCGACATCATCGTCGGCGACAGCGACGGCGTGATCGTCATCCCTCCCGGACTGGCGGAAGAGGTGGCCGCCGATGCGGTCGCCCAGGAGATCGAGGACGCCTGGATCGCCGAGCAGGTCGCCGCCGGGCATCCGGTCGACGGACTGTTCCCCCTCAACGCGGAGTGGCGCGCCCGCTACGAGGCCGCCACGTCCGACCGGGGTCAGCGATGACCACGGTCGCCAGCACCAGCAAGTCGGAGCAGGCGTACACCTGGATCCGCTCCCGCATCGCTGCACACGTCTTCGGCCCGGGATACCGCCTGGTGCTCGGCGCGATCGCCGAGGAGCTCGACATGAGCGTGGTCCCGGTCCGGGAAGCGATCCGCCGTCTCGAAGCCGAAGGTCTCGTCACGTTCGAACGCAACGTCGGCGCGCGGGTGACGCTCGTGGACGAGAGCGAGTACGCGCACACCATGCAGACCCTGGGGCTCGTCGAAGGCGCCGCCACCGCGCTCTCCGCTCCGCTGCTCGACGCCGACGCCCTCGCCGAGGCCGCGGAGGTGAACGAGCGCATGACGCGACTGCTCGACCACTTCGACGCACACAGCTTCACGGAGTTGAACCGTCAGTTCCACTCCGTGCTGTTCGCCCCGTGCCCGAACCCGCATCTGCTCGACCTCGTCCATCGCGGCTGGGCCCGGCTCTCCGGCATCCGCGACACCACGTTCGCGTACGTCCCGGGGCGCGCCCACCACTCGGTCGACGAGCACACGCAGATCCTCGAACTCATCCGCGAAGGGGCCGACCCGCTCGAGATCGAGCTCGCCGCCCGCAACCACCGTTGGCGCACGAGGGACGCGTTCCTCGATGCGCTGCACACCCGTACCGCTCACGCCACAGGAGAACCGTCATGACTGATTCGCGCATCCCCGCCGACCTTCCCGACCACATCCAGCACTACATCGACGGCGCGTTCGTCGACTCCGTCGACGGCGACACGTTCGATGTCCTCGACCCGGTCACCAACCAGGCCTACACGACCGCCGCCGCCGGGAAGAAGGCCGACATCGACCTCGCGGTCGCCGCCGCGAGGCGTGCATTCGACGAGGGCCCCTGGCCGCGGATGCTCCCCCGCGAGCGGTCGCGCGTGCTGCACCGGATCGCGGACATCGTCGAGTCGCGCGACGCCCGCCTGGCCGAGCTCGAGTCCTACGACTCCGGCCTCCCGATCACTCAGGCTCTGGGTCAGGCCCGTCGCGCCGCCGAGAACTTCCGCTTCTTCGCAGACCTCATCGTGGCGCAGTCGGACGATGCGTTCAAGGTTCCCGGCCGCCAGATGAACTACGTCAACCGCAAGCCGATCGGCGTCGCGGGCCTCATCACACCCTGGAACACGCCCTTCATGCTCGAGTCGTGGAAGCTCGGCCCCGCGCTCGCGACCGGCAACACGGTCGTGCTCAAGCCCGCCGAGTTCACCCCGCTGTCCGCCTCGCTGTGGGCGGGCATCTTCGAGGAGGCCGGTCTTCCGCAGGGCGTCTTCAACCTCGTGAACGGCCTGGGCGAAGACGCGGGCGACGCGCTGGTCAAGCACCCCGACGTGCCTCTCATCTCCTTCACGGGCGAGAGCCGCACCGGACAGATCATCTTCGGCAACGCGGCCCCGTTCCTCAAGGGCCTGTCGATGGAGCTCGGTGGAAAGTCGCCGGCTGTGGTCTTCGCCGACGCCGACCTGGAAGCCGCCGTCGACGCCACGATCTTCGGCGTGTTCTCCCTCAACGGCGAGCGCTGCACGGCAGGATCCCGCATCCTCGTCGAGCGCTCGATCTACGAGGAGTTCGTGGAGCGCTACGCGGCGCAGGCGAAGCGCGTGAAGGTCGGCTACCCCCACGATCCGGCCACCGAGGTCGGCGCGCTCGTCCACCCCGAGCACTACGACAAGGTGATGAGCTACGTCGAGATCGGCAAGACGGAGGGGCGCCTGGTCGCCGGTGGCGGTCGTCCGGAAGGCTTCGAGGAGGGCAACTTCGTCGCCCCCACCGTGTTCGCCGACGTGTCCCCCGACGCCCGCATCTTCCAGGAGGAGATCTTCGGGCCGGTCGTCGCGATCACGCCGTTCGACTCCGACGAGGAGGCGCTGTCGCTCGCGAACAACACGAAGTACGGGCTCGCCGCCTACATCTGGACCAACGACCTCAAGCGCGCACACAACTTCGCGCAGTCCGTCGAGGCCGGCATGGTCTGGCTGAACAGCAACAACGTGCGCGACCTCCGCACCCCGTTCGGCGGTGTGAAGGCCTCGGGTCTCGGCCATGAGGGCGGCTACCGCTCGATCGACTTCTACACCGACCAGCAGAGCGTGCACATCACGCTCGCGGCCCACTCGCACAACCCGACCTTCGGCAAGAACTGACCCTCTCCCCACGCTCCGGTCGCGATATGTCACCCTATTCGGCTCAGAACGCTGACATATCGCGACCGGAACCCCCAAAGCAAGGACGCTGACATGACCGACAAGACCGCAAAGACCCTGACCTCCTCGGGCTACTACGTGAGCCAGGAGGCACCGATCCAATCGGACAACCCTGTCACGACCCCGAAGAGCACGCCACCGGACATCCTGCGGTGCGCGTACATGGAGATCGTGGTCACCGACCTGGCCGCCTCGCGACAGTTCTACGTCGACATCCTCGGCCTGTACGTGACCGAGGAGGACGAGCAGGCGATCTACCTGCGCTCGACCGAGGAGTTCATCCACCACAACCTGATCCTGCGTCAGGGGCCGATCGCCGCCGTGGCCGCGTTCTCCTACCGGGTGCGCACGCCCGAAGACCTCGACCGCGCCGTCGAGTTCTACACCGAACTGGGCTGCGACGTCCGCCGCGACGAGAACGGCTTCGTCAAGGGCATCGGCGACTCCGTGCGTGTCGTCGACCCGCTCGGCTTCCCCTACGAGTTCTTCTACGCGACGGACCACGTCGAGCGTCTGTCGTGGCGCTACGACCTGCACACCCCCGGTGAGCTCGTGCGTCTGGATCACTTCAACCAGGTCACCCCTGATGTGCCGCGCGCGGTGCGGCACTACCAGGACCTGGGCTTCCGGGTCACCGAGGACATCCAGGACGACGAAGGCACCGTCTACGCCGCCTGGCTGCGCCGCAAGCCGACCGTCCACGACACCGCGACCACCGGAGGCGACGGTCCGCGCATGCACCATGTGGCCTTCGCCACGCACGAGAAGCACAACATCCTCGCGATCTGCGACAAGCTCGGTGCTCTGCGCCGGTCGGACGCGATCGAGCGAGGCCCGGGTCGTCACGGCGTCTCGAACGCGTTCTACCTGTACCTGCGCGACCCCGACGGCCACCGCGTCGAGATCTACACGCAGGACTACTACACGGGCGACCCCGACAACCCGGTCGTGACGTGGGATGTGCACGACAACCAGCGCCGCGACTGGTGGGGCACCCCGGTCGTGCCCTCCTGGTACACCGACGCCTCCCTCGTGCTCGACCTCGACGGCAACCCGCAGCCTGTGACCGCGCGAACCGACTCCAGCGAGATGGCGGTGACCATCGGCGCCGACGGCTTCTCGTACACGCGTGCCGACGAAGGCGAGAAGTCGATGCCCGAGTACAAGCAGGGCGAGTACAAGCTGGGCCACCAGCTCTAGGAGGCACGGATGCTGTCAGAGGAGACGATCGCGCAGATCGCCGCAGAACTCGCGGAAGCCGATCGCACGCACGCGGTGATCCCGCGGATCACGGCGCGATACCCGGAGGCCACGGTCGAGGATTCGTACGCGATCCAGGGCGTCTGGCGCGACACCCAGATCGCCGCGGGGCGCCGCCTCGTCGGGCGCAAGATCGGTCTGACGTCGAAGGCGATGCAGCAGGCGACGGGTATCACCGAGCCGGACTACGGGGTGATGTTCGACGACACCGTCCACGAGTCGGGCGCAGAGATCCCGGTCGACCATTTCTCGAACGTGCGCATCGAGGTCGAGCTGGCGTTCGTGCTGAAGAAGCCGCTCGAGGGGCCGGACTGCACCCTCGAGGATGCCCTGGAGGCGATCGACTACGCCGTCCCGGCACTCGAGGTGCTGAACTCCCACATCGAGCTCGAGGGGCGCACGATCGTCGACACGATCAGCGACAACGCCGCCTACGGCGCGATGGTTCTCGGAACGGTCCACCGTCGTCCGGACGAGATCGATCTGCGATGGGTGCCGGGGGTCCTCTCCCGCAACGGCGAGATCGAGGAGACGGGGGTCGCCGCCGGAGTGCTCGGCCACCCGGCCACCGGAGTGGCGTGGCTCGCCAACAAGTTCCATCAGCACGGCGCGCGTCTCGAGGCGGGCGAGATCATCCTGGCAGGATCGTTCACGCGCCCGATGTGGGTGTCGCGCGGCGATGACGTGCTGTGCGACTACGGACCGATGGGAACTGTCGCATGTCGCTTCGTCTAGATCCGTCGTTCCGAGAGCAGCTCGCCGCCACCGATCGTCCGTCCGTGGGGATGTGGGTCTGCTCGGGCAGCCCGCTCCTCGCCGAGGTCGCCGCAGGCTCAGGACTCGACTGGCTGCTGATTGACATGGAGCACTCGGCGAACACCCTCGACACGGTGCTCCTGCAGCTCCAGGCGGTCGCCGCGTACCCGATCACCCCGGTCGTGCGCGTCCCCTCCAACGACACCGTCGCGATCAAACAGGTCCTCGATCTCGGGGCGCAGAACCTGATCGTCCCGATGGTGTCATCCGCCCCGGAGGCACGCGCCGCGGTCGCCGCCACCCGCTATCCCCCGGCCGGCGTCCGCGGGGTGGGCAGTGCGCTCGCACGCAGTGCCCGGTGGAACCGCGTCGACGACTACCTTCAGGAGTCCGCGCAGCACACTTCCCTCACGGTCCAGATCGAGACGACCGCCGGGGTCGAAGCCGCTGCCGAGATCGCCGCGGTCGACGGTGTCGATGCGGTGTTCGTCGGTCCGTCCGATCTCTCGGCCTCGATGGGCCTGCTCGGCCAGCAGACCCATCCCGACGTCACGGCCGCGGTCAAGACCGTGTTCGATGCCGTCACGGCCGCCGGGAAACCGGTGGGTGTCAACGCCTTCGACCCCGCCACGGCAGACGCCTACCTCGCCGCCGGTGCCGACTTCGTGGCGGTCGGCGCGGACGTCGCACTGCTCGCCCGTGCCTCCGAGGCCCTCGCCGCACGCTTCATCCGCGCGGACGGGAGCGCACGCGCCAGCTACTGACCCCTCGAATCGCGCAACCGGCTGCCTCGGTGGCCTGGAGGGGAGCATGTGCGCGATTCGAAGGTGCCCGCCGTGGCAAGATGATCGGATGCGCACGAGCGAGTCCAGGAGATGATCCGCGGCCTCGCCGCGATGCAGGACCGGAAC
Source organism: Microbacterium sp. PI-1 (assembly GCF_004337555.1). Classification (NCBI taxonomy): domain Bacteria; kingdom Bacillati; phylum Actinomycetota; class Actinomycetes; order Micrococcales; family Microbacteriaceae; genus Microbacterium; species Microbacterium sp. PI-1. The sequence continues at coordinate 11,190 of NZ_SJYZ01000011.1, forward strand.
TTCCGCTGGTTCTTCCTGGCACGCGCGATCACCATGATCACCGGCTCGATGTCGTCGATCGCACTCGCGTTCGCCGTGCTGGAGATCGACAACGACGCGCGTTCGCTGTCCTTCGTCCTCACCGCGTTCACCGTCAGCAACATCGTGTTCGTGCTGTTCGGCGGCGTCATCGCCGACCGTCTGCCGCGCGCTCTGATCATCCAGGCCTGCTACGTGGTGGACATCCTGTCCATCGGCGCGATCGCGGCCCTCCTGTTCACCGGCAATGCGACGATTCCGCTGCTCGTGCTGCTCTCGATCGTCAACGGTGCTTCGACCGCCTTCGTGCTCCCCGCGATGCAGGGCATCATCCCGCAGCTCACGACCCCCGAGCATCTGCAACAGGCCAACGCGATGCTGTCGTTCGTCCGTTCCGCCGTCACGATCGGCGGTCCGGTCCTGGCCGGGATCCTCGTGGCCATGGCCGGCCCCGCCTGGGCGATGGTGGTCCAGGCCGCGGGCTGGGCCGTCGCGATCCCGGTGCTCGCACTCGTGAAGCTGCCGCCGCCCTCGCACGCCGGCGGCACCACGATGTTCCATGACCTGCGGATCGGGTGGCGGGAGTTCTGGAGCCGCTCCTGGTTGTGGACGGTCGTGCTGGCCTTCATGGTCATGAACGCGATCCACATCGGCGCCTGGGGCGTGGTCGGCCCCTACATCGCGAAGAACAACGACCTCCTCGGGATCACGGGGTGGGGATGGGTGCTCAGCGCCGAGGGTACCGGCGTGCTGCTGATGACACTGCTGCTGATGTGGTTCCCGCTGCGGAGACCGCTGCGCTACGGCATGATCGGCATCGCCGCGTTCGCGATCCCGGTGACGATACTGGGCGTCCATCCCGCCGTGGTCCTCCTCGCGATGGCCGCCTTCATCGCGGGTGCCGGCGCCGAGGTCTTCAGCACCGGATGGAACCTCGCGATGATGGAGAACATCCCCGGCGAGAAACTCTCCCGGGTCGCGAGCTACGACATGCTCGGCAGCTTCGTCGTGATGCCGATCGGCACGCTGATCTACGGCTGGCTGATCACGCATGCGGATCCTGCGACCGTGCTCGTGACCTCGGGCGTCGTCTACGCGTCGATCGCACTGGTCACCCTGATGGTGCCGAGTGTCTGGCGGATGGGTCGACCGGAAGCGGTCACGAAGACCCCGGCCGAACTAGCGGATTCATAGCATCTCCGGGGAGACTGTCGGCATGACCTACGCCGCGCTCCAGCCCCTCGCCGACCGTGCCGCTCTGTTCGTCGCGCTCCGCCAGGACGCCCTCTCCGCCGCCGCCGATGCCCTCGGCGAGCACCGCTGGGACGCGGACATGGCGCAGGGAACGCTCACCTTCACCGCGAACGACGACCCGTCGCGCCAGCTCGTCACACGCGCGCACCTGATCGCCACGATCGCACCGGGGCCGCGCTCGCTGCTCTGGGCCTGGGCTCATCCCAGTGGAGACCCGCAGGGCATCGCGACGCAGCTGCACACCTACGGCACCGCGCACGGCATCACCGAACTGACCACGCCGGAGGTGCCGTTCCCCGCCGAAGCCTCGGGCGACGACGAGTGGATCGCGCAGGCCGCGCACACGGTCGGCGGCGCCGCGGTCGAGCTCACCGGACGCTCGCCGTACTACTCGGCCCCCGTCGGCAACGGCACCCGGGCGGTGTTCCTGCTCGACGCTCCGCTCGCGCCGCTCACCGTCGCGGTGGCCGTCGTCGCGCTGCCCCGCGTGCTCTCGGGAATGGATCTCTCCGACGCCCGCACGGCGGTGTGGGACCTCGCGCGGCTCGCAGGCTGGACCCTCACCTGGACCGACGAGTCCTTCTCGGGCGCGATCGTCACGGATGCCTCGGGGACGGCGACGTTCCGCTTCGACGAGCAGGCCCGCATCAGCGGCATCGAGAGCACGCTCACCGCACAGGGGTGAGTCCGCGAAGGCGGATGTGGGATTCTGGTCGCATGAAGAACGGAATCGTGCGATTCGTCGCGCTCGCGGTGTTCAACGTCGCCGTGCTGCTGCTGATCGGCGTGCTGCTGCCCGGTGTCTCGGTGGGCCTGAACGCCCTGTGGGCTTCGGTCGTCCTGACCCTCGCCGCTCTCTTCGTGAAACCCCTGCTGGCAGGTGCGTTCCGCAAGTCGGCGGCGAAGTCCGCCTCCGAGCGCACGAAGGCCGGCGAGAAGGTCGTGCAGTACGTGCTCGTGTACGTCGTCGAGCTCATCATCTGGGTGCTCACGGTGTGGCTGAGCGGCGTCCGCGCCTCGGGGTTCTGGGGCTTCGTGCTCCCGCCGGTCGCTCTGCTCCTCGGCTGGGTGATCTACGACCGGATCGATGACAGGATGCGGGCCAAGACCGCAGAGATCTATGACTCCGTGCAGGCGAAGGTGAGGGGCGGCAGCCGGTCGAAGCCCGCCCCCGCCACGAACACCGCGGCGTCGGAGTCGCCGGAGACGGCGGCTGCACGCGAAGAGCTCCGCGACGGCCTGACCCCCGAACAGCGTCGGATGCTCGACGAACTCGGCTGACCGTCGTCCGGAGGGATGCGCCACGCGGGCACCCCTCCGGAAGCGATCAGGCGAGCCGCTCTGCGGCCTCCACGACGTTCGTCATGAGCAGGGCGACGGTCATCGGGCCGACGCCACCCGGGTTCGGGGAAAGGTACCCGGCGACGTCCGCGACGCCGGGCGCCACATCGCCGAACACCAGGTTCTTGCCGGTCTCCGGGTCGGTCTCCCGGGTCACACCGACGTCGAGCACTGCTGCCCCCGGCTTGACGTCTTCGGGACGGATGAGGTGCTTGACGCCCGCGGCCGCGACGATGACGTCGGCCTCCCGCAGGTAGCGAGGCATGTCGACCGTGCCCGTGTGGGTCAGCGTGACCGTGGCGTTCAGGTCGCGACGGGTGAGCAGGAGCCCGATCGAACGGCCGATCGTGACACCGCGGCCGACCACGACCACGTGCTTGCCCCTGAGGTCGTAGTCGTTGCGCAGCAGCAGCTCGATCACGCCGCGCGGTGTGCAGGGCAACGGCGTGTGGATCGGACCGTTGACGTTGAGCACCAGGCGGCCGAGGTTGGTCGGGTGCAGGCCGTCGGCGTCCTTCGCCGGGTCGATCCGCTCGAGGATGGCGTCCGTGTCGAGGTGCTTCGGAAGAGGCAGCTGCACGATGTACCCGTGGCACGCGGGATCGGCGTTGAGCTCGTCGATCAGCGCCTCGACCTCGGCCTGCGTGGCGTCCGCCGGGAGCTCGCGCTGGATCGAGTTCATCCCGATGCTCTCGGACTGCCGGTGCTTCATGCCCACGTAGAGCTGCGAGGCGGGGTCGGCGCCGACGAGCACCGTCGCGATGCCCGGGGTGATCCCCTTCGCCTTCAGCGCGGCTACCCGCTCGGTGAGCTCCGCACGGATCGCGGCCGATGCGGCCTTCCCGTCCAGGATCTTCGCGGTCACTGCTGCAGGTCCGGGTAGAGCGGGAACGCGGCGGCCAGGGCGTCGACGCGAGCACGCAGCGACTCCACGTCCGCACCGGGGAGCAGTGCGAGCGCGATGATGTCGGCGACCTCGGTGAACTCGGCGTCCCCGAAACCGCGGGTCGCGAGTGCGGGCGTGCCGATGCGCAGACCCGAGGTGACCATCGGCGGGCGCGGGTCGTTCGGGACCGCGTTGCGGTTCACGGTGATGTGGATCTCGTGCAGGAGGTCTTCTGCCTGCTTGCCGTCGATCTCGGCATCACGCAGGTCGACCAGCACCAGGTGCACATCGGTGCCGCCCGAGCGCACGGCGATGCCGGCATCCTTCAGGTCCTGCTTCGACAGACGCTCGGCGATGAGCGCGGCACCGCGCAGCACGCGCTCCTGGCGCTCCTTGAACTCGGGCGTGCCTGCGAGCTTGAACGCGGTCGCCTTGGCGGCGATCACGTGCATGAGCGGCCCGCCCTGCTGGCCCGGGAACACGGCGGAGTTGATCTTCTTGGCGATGTCGGCGTCGTTGGTGAGGATGAAGCCCGAGCGCGGCCCGCCGATCGTCTTGTGCACGGTCGACGAGACGACGTGGGCGTGGGGCACCGGGTTCGGGTGCAGGCCCGCGGCCACCAGACCCGCGAAGTGCGCCATGTCGACCCAGAGCAGAGCCCCGACCTCGTCGGCGATCTCGCGGAACGCCGCGAAGTCCATCGTGCGCGGGTAGGCCGACCAGCCGGCGATGATGACCTTGGGTCGGTGCTCGATCGCGAGACGGCGCACCTCCGCCATGTCGATCGTCGAGGTCTCGGGGTCGACACCGTAGGCGACGATGTCGTACAGACGACCCGAGAAGTTGATCTTCATGCCGTGCGTCAGGTGACCACCCTGGTCGAGGGAGAGGCCGAGCAGGGTGTCGCCGGGGCGGGCGATGGCATGGAGGACCGCGGCGTTGGCGGAGGCGCCGGAGTGCGGCTGCACGTTCGCGAACTCGGCACCGAACAGGCTCTTCGCCCGCTCGATCGCGAGGGACTCAGCGACGTCGACCTCTTCACAGCCGCCGTAGTACCGACGCCCGGGGTAGCCCTCGGCGTACTTGTTCGTGAGCACCGAGCCCTGCGACTGCAGCACCGAGACGGGAACGAAGTTCTCGGAGGCGATCATCTCGAGGAAGGTCTGCTGACGCTTCAGCTCACGGTCGAGGACCTGAGCGATCTCCGGATCGACTTCGGCGAGCGGGGCGTTGAAGTAACGGTCGGTCATGATGACGTGCTCCTTTGACAACGGATTCGAAAGGGGTGTTCCTATCGGCCCAGGCGCGCGGTCGAATTCCGTGGTCAGTCGCTCCCCGGTGGTAGTCCACCCAGACGCCAGTCGCGACGGTTACGAGCATAGCCGATGCCGGAGCCGTCGCACGCGGTCGCGACGACGACGGCGCAGAATCGTTTCGATTCCCCCATTCCCTCCTGCCACGACGACCGGTAGGTTTTGTTCATGGTCCTTCCTCATCCTCTTCCGCTCGTCCCTGCGCCCGTGTCCGCCGTCGCGCGGGAGGAACGGATGCCGCTCACCGCGACGACGCGCGTGCTCGGCTCCTCCGCGGCCGCCGCACAGCTGGTCGACGCGATCGAACGCCGCACCGGAATCCGCCTCGCCCTCGTCGATGAGGCCGACGCCGAGATCGAGCTCCTCGTCGACCCCGCCTCCTCCGCACCCGAGGGCTACACGCTCGAGATCGGAGAGCGGGCGATCCTCGTCGGTGCCGACGAGGCCGGGCTCTTCTACGGCGTCCAGACGCTGCTGCAGCTGCTGCGCCAGGAGGACTCCGGCTGGGCGCTGCTCGGTGCCGACGTCGCCGACTCCCCTCGCTTCGCCCGACGAGGTGTCATGCTCGATGTGGCTCGGCACTTCTTCGGCGTCGACGACGTGAAGAAGTTCATCGACAGCACCAGCGCCCTGAAGTTCAACCACCTGCACCTGCACCTGACCGACGACCAGGGATGGCGCGTGCACATCGACTCCTGGCCGTTGCTCACCGAGCGGGCGGCCGGCACCTCCGCGAACGGAGACCCGGGTGGCTTCTACACGAAGGACGACTACCGCGAGATCGTGGCCTACGCCGCCTCGCGTCACATGATCGTGATCCCCGAGATCGATCTGCCCGGCCACACCCACGCGATCGGCGTCGCCTACCCCGAGCTCGTCGAGGCACCCGTGCTGAACGACAACCTGATCGCGGACTCCGCTCGCCTCGGCCAGCCGCTGCCCGTCGCCGGCGAGACGTACCTCGGCTGGGGCGTCGGTCACTCGAGCGTCCGCATCCACGACGAGCGCACCTACGCGTTCGTGCGCGACGTCGTCCGCGAGCTCGCCGAGATGACCCCGGGACCGTACATCCACGTGGGAGGCGACGAATCGCTCGGCACCCCGCAGGCCGACTTCGACCTGTTCGCCGAGCGCGCCACCGCGATCGTCGTCGAGGCCGGCAAGACGCCGGTCGCCTGGCACGAGATGGGCTCGGCCGCAGACATCGCCGAGGGCACCGTCGGCCAGTACTGGGGCAAGACCACCCCCGAGGGCACGCACGCCGAGGAGGCCGCCCACTTCGTCGAGCGCGGCGGCACGCTGATCATGTCGGCGGCGAACGTCACCTACCTCGACATGAAGTACTCCGAGGACTTCCCCCTCGGCCTCACCTGGGCGGCCATCATCGACGTCCGCTCCGCGTATGAGTGGGAACCGACCTCCGTCCTCGACGTGCCGGACGCCGCGATCCTCGGCGTGGAGGCTCCGCTCTGGTCCGAGACCACCCGGACCCTCGCCGAGGTCGAACAGCTGGTCTTCCCCCGGGCGGCAGCGCAGGCCGAAGTGGCCTGGTCGCCGCAGGGAGGCCCGGAACGCACCTGGGAGTCCTTCCGCGTCCGGGTCGGGGCGCTCGCGCCGCTGTGGAAAGCTGAGGGGGTCGACTTCCACCCCGCAGAAGAAATCCCCTGGAGCGAACGTTGAGCACCCACTCCTCCGCGACCGGCTCGCTGGTCATCCATTCGGCACGCATCGTCGACGGCGGCGCGATCACCGAAGACGCCTGGGTCCGGATCGAGGAGGGCACCGTCGCAGCCCGCGGCACCGGTTCGGACTGGACATCGGCGGATGCAGTCGTCGATGCCACGTCCGTCGCCGGAGCGGGCGCCCTGCTCACCCCCGGCTTCGTGGACATCCACGGGCACGGCGGAGCCGGAGCGTCGTTCGACGACGGCGTCGACGCCATCCGCATCGGTCGCGACCTGCATCGCGCCCACGGCACCACGCGCGCCGTCGTTTCCCTGGTGACCGCATCGGTGGATTCGCTCGCACGGAACGTCGCCCTGATCGCCGACCTGACCGAGACGGACGCCGACATCCTCGGCTCCCACCTCGAGGGCCCGTTCCTCGACCCCGGCCATCACGGCGCTCATGAGCCGTCGCTGCTGCGCCATCCGGTCGCCGCGGACGTCGCACGACTGCTGGATGCCGGGCGAGGCACGGTCCGCCAGGTGACGATCGCACCGGAGCTCCCCGGCGCGCTCGACGCGATCAGGCAGATCGTGGCCGCAGGCTCGGCGGCCGCAGTGGGTCACACCGACGCGGATGCCGCGACGGCTGTCGCCGCTTTCGAGGCCGGTGCTTCGATCCTCACCCACGCCTTCAACGCGATGCCGGGCATCCACCATCGTGCGCCGGGCCCGGTGCTGGCCGCTGCGGCGGATCACCGGGTCGTGCTCGAGGCGATCGCCGACGACGTGCACCTCGATCCGCACGTCGTCAAGCTCGTGTTCGACGCGGCACCCGGTCGGGTCGCGCTCGTCACCGATGCGATGGCCGCGGCGGGAAGCGCCGACGGCCACTACGACCTCGGCGCGGTCAGCGTCACGGTGAAGAACGGCGTGGCCAGGGCGGATGACACCGGCTCGATCGCCGGCTCGACGCTCACCCAGGACGTCGCACTGCAGCGCGCGGTCGCTGCCGGCGTGACCCTCGAAGAGGCCGTGCGGGCGCTCACCGAGACCCCGGCCCGGGCGATCGGACGCGGCGCTGTGCTCGGTGGCCTGCGCCCCGGCATGCTCGGCGATGTCGTGCTGCTCGATGCGGAACTGCGCGTCGCACGCGTCTGGTCAGGACCCCGACTCGCCTAGGTCCTGCGTCGCGCGCGACGCACAGCTCTGCGCTCTCCGGTCGTACGTGCACAGGGCGGGGGGCCGCCGTTCCCCAGATCGGCGGCCCCGTCCCCTGCAGAGACGGGCGGCCGGGAACTCCTCCCCCGAGGCTCCCGACCGGCCCACCGGCGCATTCACCCCTCGCACCAGTGCCTGAACCCCGCCCCCCGGAGGAGTTCTTCGTGGCTGTCTCTCTGTGATGAGACGACGGTCTCATCGATTCATTACGCGACTTCGTGAAAAATCTTCGAGAAGTTCCTTCCGTCGCTCACCCGGTGCGGGCGGGAGGCCGCCGTTCCCCCGAACGGCGGCCTCGCTCCCCCTCCTGAGACGGACGGGCGGGGTACCTCCCCCGAGGCCCCGACCGCCCTACCGAAGCGAATACCGCTCGCACCGGCGCCTGGACTCCGCCCCCGGAGTCCGATTCGGCTGTCCTAACGATGAGACGGTCGCACCACGGATTCATTACGCGACTTCGCGAAATTCTTCGAGAAACAGCGTTTCCCTGCTCGGACGCGGACCGGATCCGCCGACGCGCGCCCCCGGAAGTCTGCGTACTTCGTGGGAAAGAGTGGCTTCCCTGGGAGATTCGCGAGAGACTGGAAAAGTCGCGTGATGAGCGGCGCCTCCACGCGTCTCACCCTGTAGAGGCGCAACCGCGCCCAGCGACAGATGGATGATTGTGCACGAAGAGAACTCGAGTCACGACGAACTGATCGGTGATGCCGACCTGATCCTCCGCGCCCGTTCGGGCGACACGGGGGCCTTCGGCGAACTCTGGCGACGCCACTACCCCTCGGGAATCACGGTCGCCCGATCCATCACGTCATCGATCGACCCGGATGACCTGGTGCAGGAGGCGTACACACGCATCTACCAGGCGATCATCAAGGGCGGCGGACCGAACGGGTCGTTCCGCGCCTACCTGTTCACGAGCATCCGCAACACCGCGGCAGGCTGGGGACGCGCCCGTCGCGAGACCGCGATCGACGAACTCGACACCGTCGCCGACCCCGAGACCACCGACCAGGCGGCGAACGAGGCGCTCGACCGGAGCCTCACCGCGCAGGCGTTCCGCAGTCTTCCCACCCGCTGGCAGGAAGTGCTGTGGTACACCGAGATCGAGCAGATGAAGCCGCAGGAGGTCGGTCACCTCCTCGGGATGAAGTCCGGTGCCGTGTCGCAACTGGCATTCCGTGCACGTGAGGGTCTCCGCGAAGCGTGGATCCAGGCGCATCTGCGCAGCGCCGAAGACGGCTCCGAATGCCAGTGGACCATCGAGCATCTGGGCGCCTACTCGCGGGGCAACCTCAGCACGCGCGACCACAAGCGACTCGAACTGCATCTCGACGACTGCGCGCGCTGCATGATCGTCGCTGCCGAGGCCAAGGATGTCTCGCAGCGTCTCGCCCTCGTTCTGCTTCCTCTCGTGCTGGGTGTCGCCGGCGCCTCGGGCTACCTCGCGACCCTGCAAGGCGCAGGCGCCCCGATCGTCGCTCTCGCGGCCATGCCGTCCAGCATTCCCGGTGCCGTCTTCGGCGGCGACGGAGGAGCCGGGGCCGTCGCCGCAGGCACGGCCGCGTCCGGCGCGGGCGCGGGTTCCGGCGGCGGCGCAGGTTCGGGCGGCGCCGCAGGTGGCGGTGCCGGTGGCGCGGGTGCCTCCGGCGGAGTCTTCACCGGGATCGGCGCACTCGTGGGAGCGGGATCCGCGGCTCTGGTCGTGGCCGGCGTCGTCGCTGCGGCGACGATCCTCCCCGGACTCGCCGGAGCGAACCCGGAGACGTCGCTGCCCAGTGCCGGCGACACCGACCCGTCGTCGATCACCTCGGACGTCGGACCCGATGAGTCGATGACGCTCGACGAACCTGTCGTGATCGACGAGCCGGTCACCCCTCCGCCTGCGCCGGTCCCTCCTGTGGAGGAGACCAGGACGCCCGCCGCGGACGCGGCCCCACCGGTCGAGACCCCTCCGGTCGCCCCGGTGACCCCGGTGGCCCCTGTGGCTCCGGTCGCGCCTCCCGAGCCGGTCGACCCCGTGCCTCCCGTCGATCCCCCGGACCCCGAGGTCGCGGAGTATCCCGTGATCATCTTCGGTGCGCCGGGCGCGACCGTCGAGGGACTGCTCGACGACAGCCCGGACGGCGGCGACACCATCGTCCTCGATGAGTTCGGCCAGGGGACGCTCGTCTTCTCGCCGAGCGTCGCTCAGAACGCCGCGCCCGAGGCGACGAAGGTCACCGTCACCCACACGCCCCCCGTGGGACAACAGGCGTTGATCCACCTGCCGCTGCGGGACTTCACTCCTGAGGGCGGCGTCATCGGGATCCGGTTCCTGGGCGACTGGGAGATTCCGCCGACGGAGGAGCCGGACACCGAGGACCCCGCGACCGAGGAACCGAACCCCGAGGACCCCCCGGCAGAGGAGCCCCCGGCAGAAGAGACGCCGGTCGACGAGTCCACGAACGACACGACGCCGACGGACGACACGACACCTGCCGACGAGACCCCCGTGGACCACGCACCTGCAGACGAGGAGCCCACGGAGGCTACCCCGCAGGAGACGGACCCCGCCGCGGTCGAGCCTGCCGCGTCCACGGCTCCCGAATCCGCTGCGCCCGGCACCGGAGCAGCGGATGACTCCACGGCCCCGACCGAGGACGCTCCCGCCGACGAATAGACTGGATCCATGCCCTCGGATTCCGCCCCCGTCCCCGGTGTCGACCGCCCGGCCTTCTCCGTCCTCGACATCGTCCGCGCCGTCGTCCTGGTCGTCGCCGTGGCCTCGCTCGCGCTGTGGGGCTTCGCCAGCTGGGACCTCCCGTGGAACATCATCGTCGGCATCGGGGCACCCGTCATCGTGGTCGTGATCTGGGCGCTGTTCCTCTCGCCCCGGGCGGTGCTCCGCGTGCACCCGTTCCTTCGCGCCGCGGTCGAGCTGCTCATCTACGTCGGTGTGACCATCGCGTGGTGGTCGATGGGACAGGCCCTGATCGGCACGGCTTTCGCGCTCGTGGCCGTGGTGTCCGGGGTGCTCAGCGGTCGGCGCGCGCTGTCGTGAGTGCCCTGTCGTGAGTGCCCTGTCGTGACTGTTCTGACGCTTCTGCGCGAGTCGCTCGGCGCGCTCATCGACACCGACGAGGCCTCGCTCGAGGAGGCCAGAGCCGATCGATCGGGTCACGCGGCACCCGGACGCCCTCTCGCCGTCGTGCATGCGGAATGCGTCGAAGACGTCCAGAAGACGATGCGCATCGCCACCGAGACCCGTACGCCGGTCGTCGTCCGCGGTGCCGGGACCGGCCTCGCCGGCGCGGCGAACGCCGGCAGCGGCGAGATCGTGCTGTCCCTGCGGCGCATGACCAAGATCCACGAGGTGCGTCCCGACGATCTGCTCGCCGTCGTCGAGCCGGGCATCCTCAACGCCGACCTCAACACCGAACTCGCACGGCACGGGCTCTGGTGGGCGCCCGACCCCGCGAGCCGCGACATCTCCACGGTCGGCGGCAACATCGCCACCGGCGCGGGCGGACTGCTGTGCGCTAAGTACGGTGTCGTGCGCGATGCCGTGCTCGGCGTCGACCTCGTCCTCGCCGACGGCAGGCTGCTGCATCTCGGGCATCGCAGCGTCAAGGGCGTGACGGGCCTCGACCTCACCGCGCTGGTCGTGGGCTCCGAGGGCACTCTGGGCGTGGTGGTCGGAGCGACGCTGAAACTGCGCAGGCTCGTCCCGGGCGAGACCTGCACGATCACCGCCACCTTCCCCGGCGTCCGCGCCGCTGCGGCGGCCTCCGCCGCGGTGACCGCCGCAGGCGTGCAACCGGCGATCATGGAGCTGATGGACGCGGCCAGCCTCGCGGCCGTGCACGCGTTGCTCTCGCTCGCCGCCCCCACGTCAGGGGCGGCCCAGCTGACCATCCAGACCGATGGCCCCGCGGCCGTCGCCGAGGCCGCCACGATCGCCGAGATCCTCCGCGCCCACGAGGGGGTCACGGTCGTCTCGCGCGACCGCGCCGAAGGGGAACGGCTGCTCGCGATCCGCCGGTCCATGCACGCCGCGATGGCGTCGCTCGGCACCACACTCATCGAGGACGTCTCGGTGCCGCGCAGTGCGATGCCCGCGATGTTCGACGAGATCGCGCGCATCGAGCAGGAGTACGCGCTGACGATCCCGACCGTGGCGCACGCCGGCGACGGAAACCTGCACCCGAACTTCCTCTTCGACGGTCCTGAGGCACCGCCGGAGGTCTGGGCCGCGGCCGACGAGTTGTTCCGCGCAGCGATCCGGCTGGGCGGGACCCTGACCGGTGAGCACGGCATCGGGGTCCTCAAGCGCCGCTGGCTCGCCGACGAGCTGGGCGAGGACCAGTGGCAGCTGCAGCGTCAGATCGCCGCGGTGTTCGACCCGCTCGGCATCCTCAACCCCGGGAAGGTCTTCAGCCCCGATGCCTGACATCCACGTGAGCGCGGCCGTGATCGCGGATGACGAGGGCCGGGTCCTGGTCGTGCGCAAACAGGGGACGACCCGATTCATGCAGCCCGGCGGCAAACCCGAGCAGGGTGAGACCGCGGCGCAGACCCTGATCCGCGAGCTGCACGAGGAACTGGGGGTGCTGCTCGACGAGTCCGACCTCCGCCCCCTCGGCACCTTCATCTCCGCGGCCGCGAACGAGCCGGGTCACCGTGTCGTGGCCGAGGCTTTCGCCGCCTCCCTCGATCCCGGATCCGTGACGGTCCAGGCGGAGCTGGCCGAGCTGCGGTGGATCACCCCGAGCGATGTCGCGACACTTCCGCTGGCGCCCCTGAGCATCGAGCACCTGCTGCCGATCGCCTGGCCCCCGCTCGCGGACTGACCGCCTCCTCCAGCGTCAGATGCCCTGCCAGGCCGGCTTGTTCGCGAAGGTGTAGCGGTAGTAGTCGGCCAGGGCGAGGCGAGACGCCGCGGCCTCGTCGACGACGACCGTGGCGTGCGGGTGCAGCTGGATCGCAGAACCCGGGAGGAGCGCGGTGAGCGGCCCTTCGACCGCGCGGGCGACGGCGTCGGCCTTCCCCTCGCCGAACGCGAGCAGCACGAGGTGGCGCGCCTTCAGGATGGTGCCGAGCCCCTGCGTGATGCAGTGCATCGGCACGTCGTCGATCGAGTCGAAGAAACGGGCGTTGTCTTCGCGGGTCTGCTCGGTGAGGGTCTTCACACGGGTGCGCGAGGCGAACGAGGAACCCGGCTCGTTGAAGCCGATGTGCCCGTCGGTGCCGATCCCGAGGATCTGCAGGTCGACACCGCCGGCGGCGTCGATCGCGGCCTCGTAGTCGTCACCCGCGTGCTGGATCGTCGCGAGCGCACCGTTGGGCACATGGATCCGCTCCGGATCGAGGCCGAGCGGCTCCACGACCTCGCGCGAGATGACCGACCGGTAGCTCTCCGGGTGCGCGGGATCGATGCCGACGTACTCGTCCAGGGCGAAGCCTCGCAGCTGCGAGAGATCACGACCGGCCAGCTGGGCGCGCAGAGCCTGATAGACGGGCAGCGGAGTCGATCCCGTTGCGAGGCCGAGGACGGCGTCGGCACGACGCTCGATCAGCTCCACGATCTCGGTGGCGACCAATGCGCCGGCGGCCTCGGCATTCTCGACGATGACGACCTCAGCCATGCGGGACGATCTCCTTCTCGGTGATGGATGCGCCGACGAGTGCGGCGCCGAAAGCGGCAGCGGGAGATCCCGCGGGGAGCAGTTCGATTCTCTCATCCAAGCGGAGCGACCGCATGAACGGTGACGCCTCCGCCCCCGCATGCAGCGCCGCGCGGACACCGTTCTCGAGACGGTCACCGAGCGCGGTGAGCCCGCCCCCGATGATGACGGTCTCGACATCCGCCGAGAGCACGAGCACACGCACCGCGGCCGCAGCGCCGTGATAGAGATCATCGCGAAGGGCGGACGCCAGGGGATCGCCGGCGTCGGCGGCATCGAAGATGTCCCTGATCGGCAGCGCCCCCGGCCGCCCCCAGGCCTTGGCGAGTGCTCCCCCACCGCAGAAGGTCTCGACACAGCCGCGCTGCCCGCAGCCGCAGAGCCGTCCGTGCGGATCGACCGAGATGTGCCCGACCTCACCGGCCGTCCCGCGGGCGCCGCGCCAGATGCGTCCGTCGAGCACGATCCCGGCCGCGACGCCGGTACCGAGATTCAGATATGCCATCGACCCGGTGACCCCGCTGAGCACGGCCGCCCCGAGGGCAGCCGCCTTCACGTCGTTCTCGACGCGGAAGGGTACTCCGAGGGCGCGCTCGGCCCGATCCGCGAGATCGAGTGACTCCACGCCGAGATTGACCGCGTGGACGACGCGCCCCGCTTCGGCGTCGACCAGCCCCGGGATGCCGATGCCGACGGAGCCGATGCGCGAGATCGGAAGGCCGGCCTCGTCGGCGAGCGCGGCGACCGACGCCACGATGCTCTCGACGACCGCCTCCTCGCCCCATCCGGTCGGTCGGCGGTGGCGACCGATGATCTCGCCGGTGGCGTCGACGGCGACCGCGTCGATCTTGGTGCCGCCGACGTCCAGGCCCACTCGAATCTGCCGACCGGCTCGGTCGGCGGCTCCTGCACCCTTCATCGGATGCGGCTCCCCGTGGTGTCGGCGTCGGTGCAGGCGGACGTCACGACACTCCCAGCTGTCCGGAGAGCACCATCACCGCAGCACCGCGCAGGACGATGTCGTCCTGGTGCGTCAGGCGCACGATGACGTCTTCGAACACGCCCTCGAGGGTCCGTGCGTGGAGCGTCTCGATGGCGGCGTCGATCAGGATGCCGTCGAGCAGGTCGGCCGGTCCGGACAGGACGACCTCGGAGAGGTCCAGCGCGGCGACGATGGGGGCGATGGCGATCGCCATGCGGGTTCCGGCATCACGGAGGATGTCGTCGCGGGAGTCGGGGTCGGCAGCGATCGCGGCACCCAGGCGGCTGACGCTCAGCCAGGCCTCGAGGCAGCCGTCCTTGCCGCAGGCGCATCGCGGTCCGCCGTCGGTGCCGACGACGACGTGTCCGATCTCCCCCGCGGCGAAGCGGCTCCCGAGCAGCGGCTGGCTTCCGGTGATGAGACCGGCACCGACGCCGCGTCCGATCTTGATGAGCATGAAGTCGGCTTTGGCTTCGCCGAAGGTGTACTCGGCCAACACGGCGGCGTTGGCGTCGTTCCTGGCGAGCACGGGAAGGTCGAGATCGACCCCGAGCTTGGCTTCGAGCGGGAAGTTCGTCCATCCGAGGTTCGGTGAGCTCAGCACGACCCCGTCCGGCCGCACCACACCGGGCGTGCCGATCCCGACGCCCAGCAACGGCTGGGTGGAGGCGGCGATGAGCGTCTGCGCGAGCTCGCGCAGCGCGGCATAGGCGGCTTCGCCGTCGGGCGACTCCGGGCGCGGCACCTCACGACGTTCGAGCACGTCGCCGTCGAGGCTCAGGACGGCACCGGTGAAGGCGCTGGGGCCGGAGAGATCGAGACCGAGGATCTGGTGACCGACGCGGTCGATGTCGATGAGGATCGGCGGCTTGCCGGGACCGACGGCCTCGCGGACGCCCATCTCGATGACGATGCCGTCTGCGATGAACTCGGCGACCAGGTCGGAGATGGTCACCCGGGTCAGCCCCGTCTCGCGGGACAGGTCAGCGCGGCTCATGGCTCCCGCGTGGTACAGCGTCTGCAGGACCAGGGCGCGATTGTGTCCGCGCGCGTGCTCCGGAAGCACTTTCGAGCGGGACCGCAGGTGGCGCCCCGGGCCGAAGGCATGCGTGTTCACGCCGAGGTACTCCACCGGCGAGGCGGGACGCTGTTCATCCGAAACGGACATGTTTGTTAGTAGACCTTACGAACAAAATTTGTGCAACCTCTCCCCGCAGACCCGCGAGGAGGGTTACCGAAACGTTACATTACTTTCGATGCTCGACGGGAGTGCTCTCCGAGCGCTCCCTGAGACGGGCGACCAGGCCGGCGACGATCCCCTCCCTGGCCTCGATCGTGAGGGGCTTGCCGGGCACTCCCGGACGACGCTGATCGGGCGTGGGCCCATCCAAGGGACGATACCGCACACCCGCGGCGCGCAGACGGCGCAGATGGGTCGGAAGGCGCCGAGCGAAGTCGGCGTACGGTGCCGGCTCGCCGCCCTCCCAGAGCCGTTCGGCGATCGCCGCGAGCCGCGGGAACATCGCGAAGTCGACACGGTCACGGGTGGGCAGATGCTCGCTCCAGACGTTGGCCTGACCGCCCACCGCGCCCTCCTCGACGCGAAGCGAGTACGCGCGCTCGATCGTCAACGGCGGCCCCACCCTGATCGGCTCCTCCGCCGACTCCGATTGCGGGTAGTCGAGATAGGCCTCGAGGTCGGGACAGGCCACGACGGGGATCCCGCGCGACAGGGCGGCCCGCATCGCCACCGGCCCCCGCCAGGCGAGGATCCGCACTCCTTCCGGCACCTCGCCCTCGAGCACCTCGTCCCACGCGAGCGCCGTGCGCCCTCTGGCCCGGACGTGCGCGACGAAGTGCGCCGTGAACCACGGCTGCACGTCGTACGGGGTGGCGAGTCCGAGTTCCGTCATCCGCGCGGCGGCCGCCGGGCTCTCCGCCCACTCGGTCACGGGGACCTCATCGCCGCCGATCCCGATCCACTCCGAGGAGAACACCTCGCACAGGGCATCGATCGCCGCGCGCCCGAACGCCAGCGCGGCCTCGGTCGGCGCGAGGGTGCGGGGATTGACCCCGAAGCGCTCCCACGCGGAGACAGCCGGGTCGGCGACATCGACGTTGCCGAGCTGCGGGTAGGCGGCGAGCGCGGCCTGGACATGGCCGGGCAGCTCGACCTCCGGCACGAGCGTCACGAAGCGATCGGCCGCGTAGGCGACGAGCTCGCGCAGCTCCGCGGTGGTGTAATACCCCTCATGCACGCCCGGCTCGACGGTGGCGAGCGGACCATGACCGCGCTGCGTCGCTTCTCGGCGCGAGCCGACCTCGGTGAGCAGCGGGTAGCCGGGAACCTCGAAGCGCCACCCCTGGTCATCGGTGAGGTGCAGATGCAGGACGTTGAGGTGGTGCTCGGCGAGGAGGTCGATCACCCGACGCACCTCGTCGACCGGCCGGAAGTGCCGCGCCACATCGAGCATGACCCCGCGCCAGCCGTATGCGGGCGCCCCCTCCCACGCACCGGCCGGGACCAGCGCCGACTCCGCATCCGGATCGCGCAGCTGTCTCAGCACCGTGGCGCCCCGGAACACCCCGGCCGCACTCGCGCCCCGGACCTCGATGCCGTCGGCGTCCACGCGCACGCGGAAGGCCTCGTCGGCGATGCGGCCGTTCGACGCCGCCGCGGCGCCGAGGTCACCGTCGATGAGCAGCCGGATGGGTGCGGCGGCGGCATCGTGCCCTCCACCGCCCAGCCGCGCAATCGCGGCGGCGACCTCCGGTGACCCGGCGATCGGTGTCCCGCTCGTCCAGACGAAGCCGGGCTCCGCAGCATCGATGTGCGCCCGGACGCGGGGTACCGTCGACCGATGTGCCGCCGGTGGCATCCTCAGCGCCCGTCCCGGCGCGGCCCCCGTGGGTTCGCCGTCGGAGACCACGGCCACGCCGTCGACCAGCACCTCGACGATGCCCTGCGGAGCGGTGAAGGGGCTGTCGAAGGTGGCGCCCGCGGCGATCGTCTCCGGATCGAACAGCACCAGGTCGGCGATCGCTCCCTGCCGGATGACGCCGCGCGGGGCGTCTCCGCGGTCGAGGCCCAAGCGACGCGCCGGCGTCGCGGAAAGGTGCTGGACAGCTTCCTCCAGCGTGAGGACTCCGAGCTCGCGCACGTAGTGTCCGAGGTACCGGGGGAAGGTGCCACGGCCCCGCGGGTGCGGTCGGGCACCGATCAGGATCCCGTCGCTTCCTCCCGAGTGCTGCGGATGGCGCATGATCGCGCGCACGTTCTCCTCATCACCGATGTGCATCAGGATCCCGGTCGCACCGGCATCGGCGAGCACCGTGTCGAGCACGACGTCGACGGCCCGTCGTCCGGTCGTCTCGGCGATCTCCGCCACCGTGCGACCGACGAGATCGGCGAGTGCGGGGTTGGCGGTGCCGGAGATCTGGATCTGCGTCCAGTCCGCCGTCTCGCCGTGGAACCCGTCGCAGCCGATGTCCTCGAGCTCTACGCGCACGGCTTCGCGGCCGGCGGCGTCGAGGTCCGAGATGACACGCAGCAGGTCACCCGTCGCTGCCAGCCTGCTCGGCAGCAGAGCCGCGAGCGTCGTCGCACCAGGCAGGTAGGGGTAGGTGTCCAGGGTCACGTCGACACCGTCGGCGATGGCCCCATCGATCACTGCCAGCAGTTCCCCGGCGCGTCCCCTGTTCGGAGCGAAGTTCATGGTGGCGTGCGTGAGATGCACGGGGCAGCCGGTGCGGCGACCGATGTCGAGCGCCTCCCGGTAGGCATCGAGCGCTCCCCCGCCGTAGCTGCGGGTGTGCGGGGCCCAGTATCCGCCGCGCTCGGCGACCACCCGGCACAGCGCCTCGAGTTCGGCCACGTCGGCATACATCCCGGGCGTGTAGGTGAGGCCGCTCGACATCCCGAAGGCGCCGGCGTCGAGAGCCGCGCCCAGCAGCTCCGCCATCGCGGTGATCTCCTCGGCGGTCGCCGGACGGTTCTCGTGACCGACCACCATCATCCGGAGGTTCCCCTGGGGCACGAGGACAGCGGCGTTCGCGACCGTCGCCGCGTCGATCGCGGAGAGGAGGTCGTCCATGGTGCGCCAGGGCGTGTCGGCGGGCATCCCGTTCCATCCGGCGATCTGGCCCGGGATGACCGCGGCGGTGGCGTCGTCGAGCGGCGCATAGCCGAGACCGTCCTGGCCGAGGACCTCGGTCGTCACGCCCTGCCGGATCTTCGCGTCGTGGGCGGTGCCGCTCAGCACCGCGAGCTCGCTGTGGGCGTGCATGTCGATGAATCCGGGGGCGAGCACGAGACCGCGCGCGTCGATCTCGATCGCCCCGTCCGGAAGGTCGAGGACATCGTCCGGCTCGGCGACCGGCAGGACCGCGACGACCCGGGCCCCTTCGACCGCCACGTCGGCAATGAAGCGGGCGGCACCCGTCCCATCGACGACCGTCGCTGAGCGATACACCCGCACCAGCCCGACCGCAGCCTTCTCCGCGCTCAGAAGCATGTCGCGACCGCTCCGATCACGCGAGGATCAGCGGCGTCGGGATCGTCGATGACCGCGACCACCCGCCACTTGTCGAACGCCGTGCACGGGTGTGAGAGACCGAGACGCACGACGTCGCCGACGGCCACCGCCGCGCCGTCCGTGAGGTGGAGGAAGGCGTGCTGGTCGTTCAGGGCGGTGATCTCCCCTTCGACGGATTGCGGCACGGGCAGGTCGAGATCGAACGGCACATCCCGCCGACCCGCATCGAGCAGGGCGAGTCCGTCCTCCGGCTGCGACACGACGCGGGACCAGGCGTGCATCGCGGAGCGAAGCGGCGCGGTGCCGGTCACGGGGCCGAACGGGGACATCCGTGAATAGAAGCCGTCGTCGTGGATCTGGAACGCGCCCGAGCGGAGGACGACATCCGCCCCGGTCCCCGCGGAGGAAAGCACAGCCGCCGCGCGGTCGGGAAACGCGCTACCGCCGGCACTGAGCACGGGCCGGACACCTTCGGGGTACTCCACCCTCGTGTGCAGTGCGACCATGGTCCGGAGGTAGGCGTCGACAGCCTCGATGGACGCGTCACTGCGGTCCGGTCCGAACGGTCCCTCGTAACCCGTGACACCGGCGAGCCGGAGACCGGGGGCGTCCGAGATCGCCTGAGCGATCCGCTCCCCCTCCGCCACGGTCCGCGCGCCCGTACGGCCGTGGGCGCCGCCCAGCTCGACGAGGACATCGAGCGGTCGTGCCGCATCACCCATCCCCGCCGCCAGGATCTCGACCCCGGCGATCGAGTCCGCCCCGCACAGGACGCGCAGATCCTCGTCGGCGGCGAGCAGCTCACCGAGTCGACGCACGGCGGCGCGGTCGGTGACGGCGTTGGCGATCAGGACGGTCGGGACGCCCGCGTCGATCGCCACCTCGGCCTGCCACGGTGTGGCGACCGAGATGCCCCACGCACCCGCGTCGAGGAGCCGCTGCCAGAGCGCCGGCGCCATCGTGGTCTTGCCGTGCGGGGCGAGCAGCACCCCCTGCTCCTTCGCCCAGGCGAACACGGTCTCCTCGTTGTGGCCCAGCGCCTCCTCGTGCACCGTGAGCACCGGGGTGACCAGATCGGAGAGGCGCAGTCCGGCATCGGGCACCTCCGAGAGACGGAGTCCCGCGGCGCGTGCCGGGAAGCCCTTCGTCCAGGCGCCGAGAACGGGATCCGGAATTTGTAGAGGCATCTAACAAGGCTACTAGGCTGGCGGCATGACCGCGAAGATCCGAGTTTCCACCGACGCCGCCCCCGCCCCCGCCCACACCTTCTCCCAGGGGATCCGCAAGGGTCCGTTCGTGCAGGTCTCCGGGCAGGGCCCCGTCGACCCGCAGACGAACGAATACCTCCACCCGGGGGACGTCGCCGCGCAGACCACTCGCACCCTCGAGAACGTCAAGGCGATCGTGGAGGCATCGGGCGCGACCTTCGATGACGTCGTGATGCTGCGCGTCTACCTCACCAAGCGCGAGGACTTCCCGATCATGAACGACGCCTACGGTGCGTTCGTCACGGCACACACCACGAGCGGCGTGCTCCCCTCGCGCACCACCGTCTTCACCGGCCTGCCGCGGGAGGAGATGCTCGTCGAGATCGACGGCATCGCCATCATCGACTGACCCCCGGAGCGCGGGGGGGTGACGATACCACGGACCGTTGCCTCCCCGTTACCTCCCATCCCGTACCATTGATCCCCAGGACACGTTTGAGAACCGGGGGGTGAAGTTCGTGACCGATCTGATTTCTGCGCCGGGCGCAGCCGAGGCGCACGGAGACGACTCCGCCCCGACGGCCGTGCTCACGCCGGCAGACGCGCCGACCGACGCCGCGCCGCCCACCACCGGCGAGCAGCCGCTGGCCTGGGCTCCGATCGAACCGGCCCCCAAGAAGCGGCACCTCGGCCTCTGGATCGGGATCGGTCTCGGCGCCGTCGCTCTGGGCGCAGGTGCCGCATCCCTGGTCCTCATCGCACCGGGCACCACCGTCGCCGGAGTGCCGGTCGGCTGGATGACGCCGGGCGCTGCCGCCGAGGCCGTCAGCACGCAGATCGCTCAGACCGAGGTCACCCTGACGGGTGCGGGAGAAGACACCGTGCTCACCGGCGCAGACCTCGGCGCCACGGTCGACGCCACCGCGCTCGCCGATACCGCTTTCGCAGAGCGTCCGCTCTGGAATCTCGGCATGTGGATGGGCGATCCCGTCCCGGGCGAGATCACCCTCGATGCCGACACCGCGTCCGCGGCGCTGCGCAGCGCCGTCCCGACGAGCTTCGACGACCCGGTGGACGCCGGTGTCGCGTTCGACGCGGCCGCCGGCACCTACGTCATCACCCCGTCGGAGGCCGGCACCGGAATCGATGTCGACGATCTCAACGCCGCCTTCGCCGACGCGGTCGCCGGCGGGAGCATGACGTTCGACTACCCGGGTGGTCCTGCCGAAGCCCTGCCCGCCGTCTCCGACGACGACGCCACGGCCACGGCCGCCTCCCTCAACACCATGCTCTCGACCGTCGGCTTCTACGTGGGCGATGAACGCACCGTCCCCGTCGCGCCGGCAGTCGCCGCCAGCTGGCTCACCGTGATCGATGAAGACGGCCAGCTGCGCATCGAGGCCGACCCCGCGACCATCCAGGCGACCGTCGACACGCTTCCCGGACTCGTCGACCGCGCTCCGGTCAACGCCACGAACATCGTCGACTCCGGCGGCACCGTGCTCCGCGCCGAGCGGGAGGGCGTCGCAGGCCGCGCGCTCGGTGACACCTCAGACGTCGCGGCGGAGTTCGCTCAGCAGCTCGCCGCGGGCGACGGCGTCTACAAGCTCACGGTCACCGAGACCGCATTCGAGACGGTCAACCTCTTCCGTCGTATCGAGATCAACCTGAGCCAACAGCGCACGTACCTCTTCGAGAACGACGAGGTCGTCAAGTCCTGGGCCGTCTCCACCGGTCTTCCGGGCACCCTGACCCCGGCGGGCAACTTCCGAGTGTTCGCGCACACGGCGATGCAGGACATGGGTTGCTTCGAGGGCGCGCCCTACTGCACGGAAGACGTCCCGTGGATCACCTGGTTCGCCCCGAACATCGGCTTCCACGGCACCTACTGGCACAACAACTTCGGTCAGCGGATGAGCCACGGCTGCGTCAACCTGCCGATCGATCTGGCCAAGTACGTCTACGACTGGTCCCCCGAGGGCCTCGAGATCTCCGTCTACTACTGATCCGCACGCACCCCTGATCCGCACGCACCGCTGATCCGCGCCGGCCGCGCAGATGCATGACCGAACCACACGTGCATGACCCCGCCCCCGGACCGGGTCATGCACGTGCTCGGGGATCATGCATCCGGAAGGGAGCTGGGACAGGAAAGGGGGCGGATGCCGACGCATCCGCCCCCTTTCCCGTGGATCAACGCAGGGCGTCGACGATGCCGTTCAGCGTCACGGACGGGCGCATGACAGCGGAGACGAGGGCGTCATCGGGACGGTAGTAGCCGCCGATCTCCACCCGCGCACCCTGCACCGCGTTGAGCTCGGAGACGATCTTCTCCTCGTTCTCGGTGAGCGTCGCGGCGATCGGGGCGAAGGCCGCAGCGAGTTCGGGGTCCTTCGTCTGCTTCGCGAGCTCCTGCGCCCAGTACAGGCCCAGGTAGAAGTGGCTCCCGCGATTGTCGATCGTTCCGAGCGCGCGTCCCGGCGAACGGTCCTCTTCGAGGAAGGTTCCGGTCGCGGCGTCGAGGGTCTCGGCCAGCACCCGCGCCTTCTCGTTGCCCGTACGGTCGGCGAAGTGCTCGAGCGAGGCGGCCAACGCGAAGAACTCGCCCAGCGAGTCCCAGCGCAGGTAGTTCTCCTCCACCAGCTGCTGCACGTGCTTGGGTGCGGAGCCTCCTGCCCCCGTCTCGAACAGTCCACCGCCGGCGAGGAGCGGCACGATCGAAAGCATCTTGGCGCTCGTGCCGACCTCGAGGATCGGGAACAGGTCGGTCAGGTAGTCGCGCAGCACGTTGCCCGTCACCGAGATGGTGTCCAGGCCGTGGCGCATGCGCGCGAGCGTGTAGCGCGTGGCTTCCTCGGGCGCGAGGATCGTGATCGTCAGCCCCTTGGTGTCGAGCGTCGCGAGCCCCTGGTGCACCTTGGCGATGATCTGCGCGTCGTGCGAGCGGTTGGCGTCGAGCCAGAACACCGCGGGGTCGCCGGTGGCACGGGCACGCGAGACCGCGAGTCGGACCCAGTCCATCACCGGGATGTGCTTGGTCTGCGTCGCGCGCCAGATGTCACCCTTGCCGACCGTGTGCTCGATGACGACGGTGCCCTCGCTGTCGAGCACCTGGACGATGCCGTCCGCCGCGATCTCGAAGGTCTTGTCGTGGCTGCCGTACTCCTCGGCCGCCTGCGCCATCAGCCCCACGTTGGGAACGGTGCCGATCGTGGCGGGGTCGAGCGGACCGTTGGCGATCACGTCGTCGATCACGGCCTGGTAGACGCTCGCGTAGGAGGAGTCGGGGATGACGGCGAGAGTGTCCGCCTCTTCCCCGTCCTTGCCCCAGAGCTTGCCGCCGTTGCGGACGAGCGCGGGCATCGACGCGTCGACGATCACATCGCTCGGCACGTGCAGGTTCGTGATGCCCTTGTCGGAGTTCACGTACGAGAGGCGGGGCCCCTCGGCGATGGCCTGGTCGAAGGCCGCGGCGATCTCTTCGCCCCCCGCGACGTTCGCGAGTCCGCTGAGGATCGATCCGAGGCCGTCGTTCGCGCTGAGCCCGGCAGCGGCGAGCTGATCGCCGTACTGCGCGAACACGTCGGCGAAGAAGGCCCGCACCACGTGACCGAAGATGATCGGGTCGCTGACCTTCATCATGGTGGCCTTGAGGTGCACCGAGTAGAGCACGTCGTCGGCCTTCGCGGCCGCCAGAGTGTCGGCGAGGAACGCGTCGAGCTCCGTGGCTGAGAGGAAAGTCGCGTCGATGATCTCGCGCGGCAGGACCTTGAGTCCTTCCTTGAGCACCGTGACCGTGCCGTCCTCCGCGGTGTGACGGAAGCTGAGCACGTCGTCGTGGGCCGCGACCCAGGAACGCTCGTTGTGCTTGAAGTCGTCGTGGCCGAGGGTCGCGACACGGGTCTTCGATCCCGCAGCGAACGGCTTGTTGCGGTGCGGGTGCTTCTTCGCGTAGTTCTTCACCGCGAGAGGAGCGCGGCGGTCACTGTTGCCCTCACGCAGCACCGGGTTCACGGCGGAGCCCTTGATGCGGTCGTAGCGGGCCCGGACGTCCTTCTCCTCGAGCGACGACGGCTCGTCCGGGAAGTCCGGGATGTCGTAGCCCTGCGCCTGCAGCTCGGCGATCGCGCCCTTGAGCTGGGGAATGGACGCCGAGATGTTCGGCAGCTTGATGATGTTCGCCTCGGGGAGCGTGGCGAGTCCGCCCAGTTCCGCGAGCGCATCGCCGACCTGCTGCTCCGGCGAGAGCTTCTGGGGGAAGGCAGCGAGGATGCGTCCTGCCAGCGAGATGTCGCGAGTCTCGACCTCGATGCCTGCCTGGCCGGTGTAGGCCTGGATGATCGGCAGGAACGAGGCGGTGGCGAGCGCCGGCGCTTCGTCCGTGTGCGTGTAGATGATGGCGTCGTCGGTCACCAGGTGGTTCTCCGCTCTGATAGTCAATTTGTCTCGACACCAAGATACCTGAGTGGCTCTGACCGCGTGGCCGGACCGGTCCCCGCGACGCCTCCCTGGGCACGACGCGCGAGCACGCCGAAGTGAAATGTTCCGCGGGGACGTGTGCCTCCGCGCCGGAGGGGTTAGCCTGGGTGCATGTCCGAACTGCGCATGGTCGAACTCTCCGCTGCGACGATCGTCGCCGTGAACAACCTGTCGCTCAAGCCCGGACAGGAGCAGTTCCTCGCTCCCGTCTCGTACGGGATCGCGGCCACGGTCATCAATCCGAAGACGTCCTGGCAGCGGGTGATCCTCGACCGCAACGAGGTCGTCGGCTTCGTCAGCGCGAACTTCGACGACGAAGCGCCGGAGGAGCACTTCCGCTCCGTGCTGTGGCGCATCAACGTGGACGCCGACGATCAGGGACGCGGCGTCGGCCGGTATGCGGTCGAGTCCCTCATCGACGAAGCCCGCGCACGTGGTGTCGACCACGTCAACGTGATCTACGAGGCCGGAGAGGGCGGTCCGGAGACGTTCTTCCACCGCGTCGGGTTCACGCCCGTCGGCGAGACCGCCTACGGCGAGGTCATCGCCGAGATCCGAGTCACACCCTAGACCGGCGGCGGGGTCTCGAATCCCCTCCCCCATCGAGACCTCGTCGCCCTCGGCTGCGGGACCGCTCCCACGCACCTTCGGGGCCGCGTGCGCCTCGCGTGGTCAGCGATCGCTGCGGGGCGGGTCTCCTCGGCGCCCTCGCGAGGCCCAGTTGGTCAGCGCCGAAGCCGCAGAGGCCGCCGCTCGTTCGATCGCCTCGGTCGAACGAGCGATGGCATCCTGAGCCGCGTCCTGCCACGCGGGCGCCGCCGGCACCTCTCCCGCCTTGACCCGGGCCGCGTGCTCGGCGACCTCGAAGGCACTCGCGAGCGCCGCCACCGCATCCCGGTACGCGGCGAACTCGGCGGGTGTCGGCCGATCCCCGAGCCCGCGTCGGAGCTCGCTCGCCCGCTCCGACGCACGCAGATACGCGACCGTCGCCGGCTGCTTGACGTCGGTCATCTCGGGATAGGCGATCTGGCGCGCGGGGTCGGTCTCATAGACCATCCACCGGGCGACCACCGCATCATGCGTGGAGCGCAACCGGTCGAGGGGACGGGGAGCGGAAGCCGCGGGAACAGCGGCTCTTGCGGCGTGGAGCCTCGCCTGCTTGGCCTTGACGTCGGCCGCGCACGCTTTGGCGTCGCGCTCGACGTCACGCAGCATGCGCCGGGAGCTCGCGACCTGATCGGGGGACGCCCGCCGCGCCGCGCGCTCCGCCACGACCCTGGCATGATCGGCGCGGGCGACCTTGAGCGCCGCGCGCCTCTCGACGAGTGCAGCCTGGGCCATCCGGAGGTCGTGCCGCGCCGCATCGACCTCGAGGCGCCGCCCGCTCATGGTGCTCCGCCTGCGCAGGCCGATCCAGCCGACCGTTCCTGCCGCGGCCGCGGTCGGCGCGAGCCACCACCACTCGGCGGCGAGCAGCAACGGGTCCATGATTCGATGCTACCGAGCCTGCGCGTCCGCCGAACCCCTTGCGCGGAGGCTCCGAGACGGACCTCCTCCGCTGCGGGCCCGGGGCGTGCCCGGGTCCGCAGCGGAGGAAGCGACGACATCATCAGACCAGTGTGCCCTGCCACGCTGCATGCAGCTGGGCGAACTTGCCCGTGCCTCCGATCAGCGCCTCGGGACTGTCGTCCTCGATGATCTTCCCGTGCTCCATCACCAGCACCCGATCGGCGATCGCGACGGTCGAGAGTCGGTGCGCGATGATGATCGCCGTGCGGTCCTTGAGCAGCGTCTGCAGCGCGTCCTGGATGAGACGCTCCGACGGGATGTCCAGCGATGCCGTCGCCTCATCGAGGATCAGCACCGCAGGGTCGGCCAGGAACGCCCTCGCGAACGAGATGAGCTGACGCTGTCCCGCAGAGACCCGTCCACCGCGCTTGTTCACATCGGTGCCGTACCCGTCCGGAAGCGACGAGATGAACTCGTCCGCCCCGACGGCCTTCGCCGCCGCACGGATCTCCTCGAGCGAGGCATCCGGCTTGCCGAGGGCGATGTTGTCGGCGACCGTGCCGCTGAACAGGTAGGCCTCCTGCGTGACCATCACGATCGCGCGGCGGAGGTCCTTCGGGTGCAGCGAGCGCAGGTCCACTCCGTCGAGTGTGACGCGTCCTTCCGAGGGGTCGTAGAACCGCGAGATCAGTTTCGCGAGCGTCGACTTGCCCGCGCCCGTCGTGCCCACCAGAGCGATCGTCTCGCCGGCGGGGATGTCGAGCGAGAAGTTCGGGAGGATCGTCTTCTCGCCGTTGTAGCCGAAGGTCACCTCGTCGAACCGGATGTGGCCGCGGGACTCCCAGAGGTCGACCGGCTTCTCGGGGTCCGGCACCGTCGGCACCTCTTCGAGCACACCCGACACCTTCTCCAGCGCAGCCGTCGCCGACTGGTAGGAGTTCAGGAACATCGCGATCTCCTGCATCGGCGCGAAGAAGTTGCGCACGTAGAGCACCGCCGACAGCAGCACGCCCACCGTGAGTGCGCCTTCGGAGACACGGATCCCACCCCAGAGCACCACGATGCCGAGGACCAGCGCGGCGACGCCCATCAGCCCGGGCTCGAACGTCCCGAACAGCAGCATCGATCGACGGTTCACATCGCGGTAGTCGCCTGCGATCTCCTGGAACGCCTTATCGTTGCGCGGCTCCTTGCGGAAGGCCTTCACGGCGCGGATACCGGTCATGGTCTCGACGAACTGCACGATGACCTTCGCGCTGATCACGCGCGACTCGCGGTAGACGAGCTGCGAGCGCGAGTAGAACCAGCGCATCAGATAGAACAGCGGCACGCCACCGATCGCGAGGATCAATCCTGACTGCCAGTCCCAGATGCAGAGGGCGATGAAGGTGAACACACCGAACAGCACGCCGGAGACGAGCTCGTTCAGTCCGCCGTCGAGGAGTTCCTTGATCGAGTCCAGGTCACTGGTCTGGCGCGAGATGATGCGGCCGGACGTGTAGGACTCGTGGAACTCCAGGCTCAGGCGCTGAGTGTGCAGGAAGATGCGCTTGCGCAGATCGAGCAGCACCGCCTGGGTGAGCTTGGCGGCGATGATCACGTACCAGGCGATCAGCACCGCGGCCAGCGCTCCGGCGAGCAGGTAGATGCCGCCGATCATGAAGGTCGGCATCCAGTCGGCCTGCTTCACCGCGGCCGGCAGCGCACGGTCGAGCCCGATGCTGATCAGGATCGGTCCGGCGACCTGCAGCGCGGTCGAGACGATCAGCACCGCAGCGGCCAGCACGATCTGCAGCTTCAGCGGGCGGACCAGGGAACCGAGCAGTCGGAGGGACCGACGACGGATCTCCTTGCTCTCCTCGCGGGTGTACTCGGAACGGTCCTCGTTCTGGGTTCCGGTGATGGCGGAGCTCATCGCTGCACCTCCTTCTCGATGATCGGGTCTTCGTCCGCGGCCTGCTTCGCGAGTCCCTCACGGACCTCTTCGGCGACCGCGAGCTGCTCGTCACGGATGATCGGGATCGCTCCGGTCCGCGCCGCCTCCTCCGCTTCCAGGCTGGAGATGACATGCCGATAGTGCCGGCTCGTCTTCAGAAGCTCGGAGTGGGTGCCGACCGCGGTCACGCGCCCACCCTCGAGCAGGGCGACCCGGTCCGCGAGTGCCACCGTCGACGGGCGGTGCGCGACGATCAGGGCCGTGGTGTCGGCGAGGACGTGCCGGAGCGCCTCCTCCACGAGCGCCTCGGTGTCGACGTCGAGCGCCGACAGCGGGTCGTCCAGCACCAGCACCTTCGGCTTCGCCGCCACCGCGCGGGCGAGGGCGAGCCGCTGACGCTGACCACCGGAGAGGCTGAGCCCCTCCTCACCGATCACGGTCTCGACGCCCTCGGGGAGCGCATCGACGAACGACGCTTGAGCGACCTCGAGGGCTTCGCGGAGCACCCGCTCCCCCTCTTCGCTGTGCACGTCGAGTTCGGCGCGGCCGAGCAGCACGTTCTCGCGGACGGTCGCCGAGAACAGCGTCGCGTCCTCGAACGCCATGGCGATGTGCTGGCGGAGCTCGGCGAGCGGGAGGTCCCGCACATCGACGCCGTCGAGCGTGACCCTCCCCCCGGTCACGTCGTACAGACGCGTCGGGAGCGTGGTGAGCGTGGTCTTCCCGCTGCCGGTGAGCCCGACCAGCGCCATGGTCTCCCCGGGACGCAGCACCAGGTCGATGCCGTCGAGCAGATCCCGCTCGTGCGAACCGGCGTCCTGGTAGCGGAAGTGCGCGTTCTCGAACGCGAGCTCTCCGCGCGGATGCGCGATGTGCACCGGGTTCTCCGGGTCGGTGATGGTGTTGGTCTCGGAGAAGATGTCGAACACGCGATCGGTGGCCGTGCGGGCGTCGAGCATGAACGAGAACAGGAAGCCGATCGACTCGATGGGCCAGCGCAGCACGACGGCCATCGCGAAGAAGGCGAACAGCTGAGCCTCATCGATCTGCCCCTGCGAGATCAGCCAGATCCCGGACATCAGGCTGAGACCGAACGCGATCTGCGGCATGAGGTCGAGCCAGAACCAGATCGACGCGATCGCGCCGGCCTTGCTCATCTCGGTCTCGCGGAGCGTCTCGGCCTGGCGGCTGAAACGGCTGAGCGCATGCTTTCCGCGCCCGAACGCCTTCAGCACTCGGATGCCGTGCACGCTCTCCTCGACGCTGGTCGCGAGATCGCCGGCCTGATCCTGGCTGCGACGGGTCAGGGCGCCGTAGCGCTTCTCGAACAGGTAGCCGCGGATCCACAGCGGGATCGCGGTCACCAGGAAGATCGCACCGAGCAGCCAGTGCCACCGGAACAGCAGGATCGAACCGATGATGATCGTGAGCACGTTGACGACGAGCAGGACCAGCCCGAAGGCGAGCCAACGGCGGATGAGACCGATGTCCTGCATCATGCGGCTGAGCAGCTGGCCGGAGCCCCAGCGGTCGTGGAACGACACCGGAAGGGTCTGCAGGCGCGAGTAGAGCTCGGTGCGCATCTTGTACTCGACCTCGGTCGAGGGATTGAGCACGAACTGACGACGCAGCCAGACCATCAGCGCTTCGCCGAGGGCGAGCGCGAAGACGGCCGCGGCGCCCCAGACGATCGCGCTGATCTCTCCCGACCGGACCGGGCCGGAGATGATCTGTTCGAGGACGATCGGGATCATCAGGGCGATGAGCGCGGCGATGAGCGCACTGGCGGCACCGCCGGCGAGCCGCCAGATGACGGGCTTCACGAAGGGCTTCAGGCGCCACAGTGCAGCCGGGGTGGAAAGAGTGGAGGAAGGCGAGGAGTTCTGCGCGGAAGGCGAGGAGGACATGTCTCTCAGATGAGTTTCGTATGGAAAGCGAGTGCGAATGGGGTCGGATGCGAGAGCGGACTCCTGGAGTCCGGCATCCGGTGCGGAAGAAAGGGAGCGGGACGGCGCTAGAGGAGCGGCCGTGCCGGGTTCGAGCCGAGAGCTGCGATCTGCGCGGTGGCGATCGATGTCATGGTGTCCTCCTCAGGGCTCGGCGGTGTCGTCCGGTCGGCGCGACAGCCCACCAGCCTATTGCTGTGAACCAGCTGAACGCAAGAGTCATTCCCGATTCGTCGAGGGAGGTTCGACGAATCGGGACGATCCCGGGACCGCGGTCGATTCAGACCCCGATCGACTCCCGCCCCAGCAGGCTCTCCTTCACGCTCAGTCCCCAGGCGAATCCGCCGAGACTGCCGTCCGCCCGCAGCACCCGGTGGCACGGCACGAAGAGCGCCGGGGCGTTGCGTGCGCAGATCGACGCTGCCGCCCGGACGGCGTTCGGGTTGCCGAGCCGTGCAGCGAAGCCGGTGTAGGTGAGCGGAGCGCCGGGTTCGATCGCACGCAGAGCCGACCATCCCGCGAGTTGGAGCGCGGTGCCGGTCTGCGCGACCGCGACCGTGTCGATCGCCGACAGATCGCCGCCGTAGTAGGCCCGCGCCGCGGCTGCCGCGTCGGTCTCACCCTCGCGCACGTGCACGGGACGGTTCGCCGCCGAGAGCCGCCCGAGGATCGCCTCGACATCGGAGGTCCACCCGGAGGCGAGCACGCGCTGCCGGTCGTCGGTGAGGATCGTGAAGGCCCCGTCCGGGGTGTCGATGGTCTGGATGAGAGCGGTCATGAGGTCTCCTTCGAGGTCGTGTGATCGATGCGAGGGGGACGCGTCGGGGGTGCCGCACGCCGGGTCCTCGCCGGGCGCACCGGCGCGGCGCGCCAGAGGTGTGCGCTGAGGTAGCTGCGCCAGGGAGCCGCGCGCTCCGCCCAGGCGGTGAGCGCCCGCGCCTCTCCGGGGATGCCGGAGGCCGCCGCGCCCGCCCGCAACGCGACATCGCCGGGAAGAAGGATGTCGGGGTCACCGAGAACCCGCATGCGCACGTAGTCAGCCGTCCAGGGTCCGATGCCGGGCAGCGCCAGGAGCCGCTCACGCTGCATCGGACCGTCGTCACCGACCGTGAGGGTGAGCGAGCCGTCGGCGAGGGCGGCGGCAGCACCCGTGATCGCCCGGATGCGCGCGGCCGGGCCACGGAGCACCTCGGCGCCGTGCTCCGCGATGGCCGCCATGGTCGGGAACAGCAGCCCGTCGTCGGTCCGCTCCCCCAGGGCTTCGGTCAGCGCCGTCAGCGCTGTGCGGGCGGCGACCACGGTGATCTGCTGTCCGATCATGGCGCGGATGAGCATCTCATGGGGGTCGGCCGATCCAGGCACCCGGATGCCCGGTGTGCGGGCCACGAGCGGGGCGAGCTCGGGATGTGCGGACAGCGCCTGATCGATCGCCAGAGGATCGGCGTCGAGGTCGAAGAGGCGACGCACGGTCGAGACCAGCGGTGCCAGGTCCCCGAGCCGGGCCACCCGAGCACGCAGACGCAAGCCTGATCGCTGATCCTGCCGCACCTCGAACCAGGCCGCGCCTCCGGCCATGCGCAGGTGCCGGGAGAAGAACGACTCGGAGACCGCTTCGACGCCGGGCACCGCGCGCGCCGCCATCCACGCGAAGATGCCGCTCGCGTCGAGCGGACCACGGTACGGCAGCACGAGGTCGATCGCCCCCGGGGCTGACATGGCCGGCGTCCGGCGTCGTGCGCGGAGCTCGCCGGGGGTGAGGTCGAACACCTCACGGATCGTCTCGTTGCACTGCCGGATGCTGGCGAAGCCTGCCGAGAAGGCCACATCAGAGATCGGCATGTCGGTGCCGACCAGCAGCATCCGCGCCGTGTGCGCGCGATGCGCCCTCGCGAGGGCCAGAGGTCCGGCCCCCAGTTCGGCGCTGAGCAGACGGGTGAGGTGCCTGCTCGAGTATCCGAGACGCGCGGCCAAACCGGGGACGCCCTCCCGTTCCACGACACCGTCGGAGATCAGCCGCATCGCCCGTGCCGCGGTGTCGCCGCACAGGTTCCAGTCCGGTGATCCGGGAGCAGCTTCGGGCAGGCACCTCTTGCACGCGCGATAGCCCGCTTCGTGTGCAGCTGCACTGGTCGGATAGAACGTCACGTTCTGCGGTCGGGGCGTGCGTGCGGGGCAGCTCGGACGACAGTAGATCCCGGTCGAGCGGACGGCCGTGACGAACTGCCCGTCGAAGCGGGTGTCGCGGGCGCTGATCGCACGATAGCGCTCGTCGAAGTCGGTCACGGGGAAGCTCATGCCTCCACTCTGTCACGACCCACCGACCTCGACTGGCGGAAATCGGACATGGCTGTGGAACACTCTTGCGCCGAGACCCCCGCGCACCGCCGAGGCCCCCGCCTGCACACGTCGGCAGGCGGGGGTCTCGGCAAGGAACGGGGGTCTCGGCGGGAGACAGTCGCTCAGTGGAAGAAGTGACGCTCCCCGGTGAAGAACATCGTGACGCCGGCCTTGCGCGCGGCATCCACGACCTCCTCGTCGCGCACCGATCCGCCCGGCTGCACGATGGCCGTGACACCGGCGTCGATCAGCACCTGAGCGCCATCCGCGAACGGGAAGAACGCGTCGGAGGAGGCGACAGAACCGGCCGCCCGATCCCCCGCACGCTCGACCGCGAGGCGGCACGAGTCGACACGGTTGACCTGGCCCATGCCGACACCGACCGTGGCGTTGTCCTTCGCGAGCACGATCGCGTTCGACTTCACCGCGCGGCAGGCCTTCCACGCGAAGATCAGGTTCTCCATCTCCGCCTCGCTCGGGCGCTCACCCGACACGAGCTCCCAGTTCTTCGCGACCGAACCGATGTCGTCCGGGAAGCGGTCGGCGTCCTGGAGGAGGAGCCCGCCCGAGACCAGACGCACGTCCATCCGCTCCTGCCGCCAGTCCTGCGGAAGCTGCAGCAGGCGCAGGTTCTTCTTCGCCTTGAACACCTCGAGCGCGGCCGGCTCGAACGCCGGTGCGACGATGACCTCGGTGAAGATGTCCTTGAGGTTCTCGGCCATCTTGAGGGTCACGGTGCCGTTCGCGGCGATCACCCCGCCGTACGCCGAGACCGGGTCGCACTCGTGGGCCCGCAGGTGGGCGCTGGCGATCGGGTCGAGGGCGTTGGGAGCGGTGGTCGCGATGCCGCACGGGTTGGCGTGCTTGATGATCGCGACGGCGGGCTTGATCATGTCGTAGGCGGCGCGCAGTGCGGCATCCGCGTCGACGTAGTTGTTGTACGACATCTCCTTGCCCTGCAACTGTGTGGCCTGCGCGATGCCGTGGCCACCGGCGCGGGTGTAGATCGCGCCGCGCTGATGGGAGTTCTCGCCGTAGCGGAGGGTCGCGAGGCGCTCGGCCTGGATGGTGAGGTGCGCGGGGAGGTCGCCCGGCTCGGTGAGCGTCCCCTCGGCGAACCACTGGGCGACGGCCGTGTCGTACGCCGCGGTGTGAGCGAACGCGCGGGCCGCGAGCTCCCGGCGCTGCCCCACGGACGTCCCGCCGGCCTCGATCGCGGAGATGATGGCGGGATAGGACTGCGGCGAGACGACGATCGCGACGTTGGCGTGGTTCTTCGCCGCGGCGCGCACCATGGCGGGTCCACCGATGTCGATCTGCTCGACGACGTCATCGCCGATCGCGCCCGAGGCCACGGTCTCGACGAACGGATACAGGTTCACCACGACGAGCTCGAACGGCGCGATGTCGAGCTCCTCGAGCTGACGCTCGTGCTCCTCGAGACGGAGGTCCGCGAGCAGGCCGCCATGGACCTTCGGGTGCAGCGTCTTCACGCGGCCGTCGAGCATCTCGGCGACGCCGGTGACGGCGGCCACGTCGGTGACGGTGAAACCCGCGTCACGGATCGTCGCGGCGGTCGATCCGGTCGACACGATCTCGATCCCCGCTCCGGCGAGCGCCTCGGCGAGGACGAGCAGGTCGGTCTTGTCGCTCACCGAGACGAGCGCGCGCCGGATCGGCACGGTGTCGCGGTCGCGGTAGAGCGTGGGGTCGTGGCGGGGGCCGGCCATGATGGGCTCCTTCGTGCGGGGGCGTCGGGTGGAGGTCAGGAAGAAGGCGTCAGGGCGAGATCACCGGTGGCGATCCCGCGGACGACGTCGATGAGCAGTCGACGTTCGACGGGTTTGATGCGCTCGTGCAGGCTGTGCTCGGTGTCGTCGGCGAGAACCGGCACGCGCTCCTGGGCCAGGATCGGCCCCGTGTCGACCCCGTCGTCGACGACGATCACACTGGCGCCGGTCTCGGAGACCCCTGCGGCGAGCGCGTCCCGCACACCGTGTGCACCGGGGAACTCCGGCAGGTACGCGGGGTGGGTGTTGATGAGGCGCGGCGAGTACCGGGCGACGAGCGTCGGCGGCAGGAGGCGCATGAGTCCGCTGAGCACGATGAGGTCCGGCTTCCAGACGTCCAGCTGCCGGGCGAGTTCCTCACCCCAGGCCTCGCGACTCTCGTGCTCGTGCCAGGGCACCGTGAAGCTGGGGATGCCGAACTCCTCGGCGTGGGCCAGCCCGTCTGCTTCGCGGTCGGCACCCACGACGATGATTCTGGCGGGAAAATCGGGATGACGAGCGGCCTCGAGGAGGGCGCGAAGGTTCGAGCCGGTGCCCGAGATGAGAACGGCGACCGTGAGCACGCGCCCAGTCTACCGGGGTGCGCGACCGGCTCTCTTCCGGCCTCCCCGGCCACGCGAAAGCGGTCAGTCGCGCGAATCGGCCGGTTCGTCCTTCGGCCGTTCGAACCGTCGGAGATCGTCGAGCGGTGCCGTG
This sequence comes from Microbacterium sp. PI-1, assembly GCF_004337555.1. Taxonomy (NCBI): domain Bacteria; kingdom Bacillati; phylum Actinomycetota; class Actinomycetes; order Micrococcales; family Microbacteriaceae; genus Microbacterium; species Microbacterium sp. PI-1. The sequence continues at coordinate 45,968 of NZ_SJYZ01000011.1, forward strand.
TCGTCGGGCTCGGGTGCGTCGACCGACATTCCGGCCACGGGGACTCCTGCCTCCGCACCGGCGGGCGCGTACCCCGGATCGTACGCCGTCATCTCGGCGATCCACCGGTCGGTCCGCTCTTCCGCGAGCTCATCGCGGTGCCGCGGCGAGAGCAGCAGGATTGCGGCGCCGACGAGGACCTCCGCGCCGAGGGCGAGGACGAACGGGACCACGGCCGGTCCGACCACCGCCATCCGGCCCGGCCCCATCGACCCGTTCGCCAGGGCAGCGGCGAGCCCGGCGATCCCCGCGGTGACACCGGCGATGCCGAGTGCGATCACCGCGCGCTGCGGCATCCGCAGCGGAGTGCCCTCCCACACGAGGCGAGAGCGCACCGCCCATCCGGCGAAGGCTCCGGCGGCGACGGGGAGGAGCACGACGATCAGCATCCAGATCGAACTGTTCTCGGGCAGCAGACCGAACACCGGGATGCCGGGCACCACACCGAGCTGGGTGCCGGCGGGCGACACGGCCGTCCCGAACCCGACCGCGAAGCCGGGACCGGCGAGCCAGGACGCCGCCCAGACGATCAGGGTCGGCAGGTAGGCGAGTTGGGCGAGCGTCACCACGGTCGCCCCGAGCGCGTCGACGCGGGCCGCCTGGAACAGCGCCACCACCTCGCCCCCGCGGAACAGGGTCGTGACGGCGAGAGCCAACGCGGAGGCGCCGACCACGGCGACGAGCGCGAAGGCCGCGCCGCGCACGATCGCGACCGGGACCGGCGCCCAGTCCTCGCGGGCGTCGATCCGATCGTGCAGACGGTCGAGCATGCCGCCGTCCCCGTCCTCCCACGCGATGCGCACGGCTCCGCAGAGCGCGCCCACGAGGTAGACCGCGGTGGGAAGGATGATGGCGAGGGGCAACGAGGTCGCGGCGGCTTCCAAGCGGGTCGTCAGTGCGACGCCGGCCGAGATGGCGGCGAACACCACGGTGCCGGTCAGGGGCCCCAGCAGCCATGCGCCCGCCTTCGCCGCCCTGTCTCCCGAACGCGCCGCGAAGAGCAGCGTGAAGAACAGGAACGCCAGCGGAGTGATCGACACCGCGAAGCTCGCGGCCTCCGCGGGGATGGCGAGAGCCACCAGGAGCGCATCCGGGATCGTGACCTCGAGCGGCACCCCGTGGCCGAACTGCCAGAGCGTTCCGGTGAGCGGCCAGAGCGCACCCCAGTCCGCGCTGACACCGAAGGCGAGCGTCCACAGCAGCGTCAGCGGCGCGAGCAGCACGACGAGACCGACCGCCGCGGCGATGGCGGCATCGAAGGCGGCGAGGAGCGCGACGAGGAGGCGTTGCATAGCGATTCGAGACTACGACGAGTTCCCGACGAAGCCCCTGGGGCGCGCGTGAGGTCGGCGACACGATAGCGTTTCTCCGGAGGTTTCCCGATGACAACTGCCCCGCCCGCCCCGGCATCCACCGAGCCCAAGAACGCCGTCGACCGCTTCTTCGAGATCAGCAAGCGCGGATCCACGATCGGCACCGAGATCCGAGGGGGCTTGGTGACCTTCGTCACGATGGCCTACATCGTGATCCTGAACCCGATCATCCTGTCCGGCAAGCCGGATGTCGCCGGCGACATGCTCGAGTTCAACGCCGTCGGGGCAGCGACCGCGCTGACCGCCGGGGTGATGACGATCCTGTTCGGGCTGGTCACACGACTGCCGTTCGGCTTCGCCGCAGGACTGGGCATCAACGCTTTCGTGGCGTTCTCGGTCGTGGGTCAGGTGACCTGGCCGGAAGCCATGGCGCTCGTGATGATCAACGGTGTCGTGATCGTGCTGCTGGCCGCGACCGGTCTGCGCAAGGCGATCTTCGACGCCGTGCCCTTCCAGCTGAAGATCGCGATCACCGTCGGCATCGGCCTGTTCATCGCGTTCATCGGCTTCGTGAACTCCGGTTTCGTGACGGCCACCGGTGCATCGTCGCCGCCGGTCGGACTCGGCGTCAACGGCTCGGTCGCGACCGTGCCGAGCCTGCTCTTCGTGATCACGCTCCTGCTCACCGGCATCCTCGTCGCCCTCAAGATCAAGGGCGGCATGCTGATCGGCCTCATCGGCGGCACCGTGCTGGCCGTGATCGTCGAGGCGATCTGGCACATCGGGCCCCGTGGTTTCGACGATGAGGGCAACGTGGTCAACCCGGGCGGCTGGGGCCTCACCGTGCCCGCGCTCGACGGTTCGCCGATCGGTGTCCCCGACCTGAGCCTGATCGGTGCGGTGGACTTCAGCTTCGACCTCAGCAAGGTGAGCCTCGTGGCGATCGTGATGATCGTCTTCACACTGCTCTTCACGAACTTCTTCGACGCGATGGGCACCATGACGGGCCTCGCGAAGGAGGCGAACCTCGCCGACGACAACGGTGACTTCCCGCGCATCAAGTCGGCGCTGGTGGTCGAGGGCGTCGGCGCGATCGCAGGTGGCGCGACCTCCTCGTCGTCGAGCACGGTCTTCATCGAGTCGGGTGCCGGCATCGGCGAAGGTGCACGCACGGGCCTCGCGAACGTCGTCACCGGCTTCGTGTTCCTGGTCGCGATGTTCCTCACCCCGTTGACGTCGATCGTCCCGACCGAGATCGCCGCAGCAGCGCTGATCATCGTCGGTGCCATGATGATGGCGCAGATCCGGTACATCGACTTCTCCGACTTCCGCGTGCTGCTGCCGGTGTTCCTCACCGTGTCCGTCATGCCGCTGACCTACTCGATCGCCAACGGCATCGGTGCGGGTTTCGTGAGCTGGGTGCTCATCCACGCGTTCTCCGGCAAGGCCAAGACGATCAGCCCGCTGCTGTGGGTCGTCGGAGCGGGCTTCCTGATCTTCTTCGCCCGCGGTCCGATCGAGGCCCTCTTCGGCGTCGGGATCTGACGACGGGGCAGAGATCACAAGAGGGGCGGATGCTGCGGCATCCGCCCCTCTCGCGTCTCCCCCTTCCCCGCCTCTCCGCCCCCTCCTGCTTTCCGCGCACTCTCAGGGCGACACGCCAGACGTCGGACGGCGTGAGGGAAACGGTCCGACATCTGGCGTGTCGGCGGACGAATCGCGGAAGGACGTCAGGCGTAGGCCGCCGCGAACTCCGGCGCGGGCTCGATCGGCTCGATCACGTCGATCAGCACACCGCCGGGTGCCTCGACGATGAAGTGCCGCTGCCCGAAGTCCTCGTCCCGCAGCGTCAGGCGCTCGGGAAGCTTCCGCTCCCCCACCAGCCGCACGTGCTCGGCGGTCGCATCCGGGACCTCCACGTTGAGCAGGAGTCCCCGAACGGGCTCTCGGAACCCTTCGGGAATGGTCTCGTGCGCGCGGTCGAGGATCGCGAGCTCGCCGCCGTCGAAGCGCAGACTGACGTACCAGTCGGCCTCGAACGTCACCTCGAAGCCGAGCTCTTCTCGATAGAACCGTGCGGCGGCGGAGACGTCGTCCACCATCAGCACCGGGTAGAAACTCGTGATGTCCATCCTGACCTCTTTTACATGCAGTGTGTTTGTATCGGTGGGGCTAGAATACATACACACCGCACGTAAAGGAACCCATGCCCCGAGCATCCGCAGCCGACGCCGCCGAGACCGCACGGCGGATCCTCGATGTCGCCACCGCACATTTCGCCGAGCACGGCTATGTGGCCGCGTCGGTCGACGAACTCGCCCGGGCCGCGAGCGTGACCCGTGGCGCCGTCTACCACCACTACACCTCGAAGCCGCTGCTGTTCGCCGCCGTCGCCTCCGCGCAGCAGCAGATCGTCGCCGACGCGATCGTCGAGGCCACGGCGGGCAGCGCGCCCGACGCCGCTCTCCGCGACGGCAGCCACGCCTTCCTCGACGCCATCACCCGGGGCGCCGCCTCGCGCGTCCTGCTCGTCGACGGCCCCGCGGTGCTCGGATGGGAGCAGTGGCGCCGACTCGATGCCGAGGGCCCCGAGCAGGAGCTGCGTGCTGGACTGCGCGAGGCCGGTGTCTCTCCGGCCCTCCTGGACCCTCTTGCGGCGGTGCTCTCCGGAGCGATGAACGAACTCGCCCTCTGGCTGGCCGCCCATCCTGACGCCGCCGCGCGCCGTCAGGCCCACCGCGCGCTCGACACCCTGCTGGACTCCGTCGCTCCCCAGACCTGACCGGTGGCGGTCCGTGGCGGCGGACTTCCGGTCCCGGGCACGAAAGAAGGCCCCGGAGTGGAGTCCGGGGCCTTCAGCTCAAGCGTAGCTCAGATCAGAGCGACTCGATGATCGCGCGCATCAGGTCAGCGGTCTCGGACGGCGTCTTGCCGACCTTGACACCGGCGGCCTCGAGGGCCTCCTTCTTCGCCTGCGCGGTACCGGCCGAGCCGGAGACGATCGCGCCGGCGTGACCCATGGTCTTGCCCTCGGGAGCCGTGAAGCCCGCCACGTACCCGACGACCGGCTTCGTGACGTTCGCCTTGATGAAGTCGGCCGCACGCTCCTCGGCGTCGCCACCGATCTCACCGATCATGACGATGGCCTTGGTCTCGGGGTCGGCCTCGAACGCGGCGAGCGCGTCGATGTGCGTGGTGCCGATGACCGGGTCGCCGCCGATGCCGATGGCGGTCGAGAAGCCCAGGTCGCGCAGCTCGAACATCATCTGGTAGGTCAGGGTGCCCGACTTCGACACGAGGCCGATCGGTCCCTTGCCCGTGATGTTCGCCGGCGTGATGCCCACGAGCGCCTCGCCCGGGGTGATGATGCCGGGGCAGTTCGGCCCGATGATGCGGGTCTTGTTGCCCTTGCTCTGCGCGTACGCCCAGGCCTCGGCGGAGTCGCCGACGGGGACGCCCTCGGTGATGACCACGAGCAGCGGGATCTCGGCGTCGATGGCCTCGATCATCGCGTCCTTCGTGAAGGCGCCGGGGACGAAGGCGATCGACACGTCGGCGCCGGTCTCCTTCATGGCCTCGGCGACCGAGGCGAAGACGGGGAGCTCGACGGCGTTGCCGTCCTTGTCGGTGTGCGAGACCGTGGTGCCGGCCTTGCGGGCGTTGACGCCACCGACGACCTGGGTGCCGGCCTTGAGCATCAGCGCGGTGTGCTTGGTGCCCTCACCGCCGGTGATGCCCTGGACGATGACCTTGGAGTCCTTGTTGAGGTAGATCGACATTCTTCTCGTCCTTCAGTCTCAGGCGTTGGCGAGCTCGGCGGCCTTGTCGGCGCCCTCGTCCATGGTGGCGGCCAGGGTCACAAGCGGGTGCGCGTAGTCGGCGAGGATCGCACGACCCTCGTCGACGCGGTTGCCGTCCAGGCGCACGACGAGCGGCTTGGAGGCCGTGGCGCCCAGTGTCTCGAGCGCGCCCTTGATGCCGTTGGCGACGGCGTCGCAGGCCGTGATGCCGCCGAAGACGTTGACGAACACGCTCTTGACCTGCGGGTCGCCGAGGATGACGTCGAGGCCGGCAGCCATGACCTCAGCCGATGCGCCGCCGCCGATGTCGAGGAAGTTGGCCGGCTTGACGCCGTTGTGGTTCTCCCCGGCGTAGGCGACCACGTCGAGGGTCGACATGACGAGTCCGGCGCCGTTTCCGATGATGCCGACCTCTCCGTCGAGCTTCACGTAGTTAAGGCCCGACTCCTTGGCCTTGGCCTCGAGCGGGTCAGCGGCGTCCTTGTCCTCGAGCGCCTCGTGCTCGGGGTGACGGATCTCGGAGGCGTTGTCGTCGAGCGTGACCTTGCCGTCGAGCGCGATGATGTCGCCCTCTTCGGTGCGGACCAGCGGGTTGACCTCGACCAGGGTCGCGTCCTCACCCTTGTACACGTCGTAGAGCTTCACGAACACGTCGGAGACCTTCTCGATCAGGTCTTCCGGGAAGTTCGCGGCGCGGGCGATCTCCACGGCCTTCGTCTTGTCGATGCCCGTGAGCGGGTTGACCTCGACGCGTGCGAGCGCCTCGGGACGCTCGACGGCGAGCTCTTCGATCTCCATGCCGCCCTCGACCGAGCAGAGGCTCAGGTACGAGCGGTTGGCACGATCGAGCAGCACGGAGAAGTAGTACTCCTCGGCGATGCGCGCACCCTGCGCGACCATGACGCGCTTGACGACGTGGCCCTTGATGTCGAGGCCGAGAATGGCCTTCGCTGCCTCGTACGCCTCGTCGGGCGTCTTGGCGACCTTGACGCCGCCCGCCTTGCCACGGCCGCCGGTCTTCACCTGGGCCTTGACGACGACGACGCCACCGATCTTCTCGGCCGCCGCCCTCACCTCTTCCGGGGTGTCCGCGACGATGCCGGCGAGGACCGGCACTCCGTACTTCTCGAAAACGTCTCGTGCCTGGTACTCGTACAGATCCACTGTGGTTCCTTCACTGGGCTGCTGTCTGGTAATTCTCTCGATGTCGAGACATCGACCAGTCCCCCAGCCTACTACCTCGACCTGGGCGCGCCCGCGGCCCCGGACTCTCGGTCGATCATCGGAGCGTCGGCACGCCCGGACGCCGCGCCGGCAGCGCGACCAGGCGGAGCTGCCGCGAGATCATGAGCGGAACGAGCAGCAGCGCGGTGCCGGTGGCGACGATCATCGGCCGCACCACGACCACCGGGAGCGCGCTCCACAGCGCGATGAGGATCGACCCGACGAGGAGGGTCCCGAGCACGAGCTCGGTCAGGATCAGCTGTCGGCGCACAGCCCTGCGGTCCTCCGCCAGGGTCGTCTCCCTCCCCCGCACCGAGAGGTGCTCGGTCCAGCGCGTGCCGTCCCACCAGCGACGGGTGCCGCGCCGCCGCGTCTCGAACCATCCGGCCGCTCTCCCGCGTTCGCTCACGCCCTCATTATGACGCCCGGCCACCGACACCGATGGCCGCCGAGGTCTAGGCTTTCGCCATGCACGAATCCGCAGAACTGCGCACGGGCGTCGTCGCCGCGGCGCTCGAACTCTTCCGCGCCCAGGGGTTCGATCAGACGTCGGTGGAACAGATCGCCAAGGCCGCGGGCGTCTCGAGATCGACGTTCTTCCGCCAGTTCGGCGGCAAGGAGGACGTCGTCTTCGCGGATCACGAGGTGCTGCTCGAACAGCTCAGGGAGTTCCTCGACGAAGGGCACGACGACCCCTGGGCTGCGGTGTGCGCGGCCTCCGAATCGGTCTTCGTGCATTTCGCGCACGACCCGGAGCTCGCACGCCGCCGCTACCAGATCGTGCGCCAGGTGCCGGTGCTGCGTGAGCGCGAGATCATCACGGTCTTCCGATACGAGCGGCTGTTCGACGAGTACCTGCGCGGAGCCCTCCCCGGCGTCGACCCGCTCGACGCCGTCGGCTTCGCCGCCCTCGTGACGGCCGTCCACAATCACGTGCTGCGGCAGTTGCTCCGGGGCCGCAAGAAGGTGCCGCTCGCGACGCTGCAGACGGCGCTGGCCGACGTCCGCCGCCGCTACGGCGTCGCGGGAGACGCGGCCCCCGATGCGCCGGACGACATGGTCGTCGCGGTGTTCCCGCGGTCCATGCCGATCGCCGAGGTGACCCGCAGACTGCAGTCGGAGCTCGACTGATCGCTCGAGGGTCGTGAAACCGAGTATCGAGGAGTACGATACTTGGTGCCACGAAGGAGCATCATGAGCACTGCAGCCTCCCCCTTCCCCGGCGAGCGCGTCTCGTCGTACGACATCACCGGGCGCCGGGACAGCGACTACTACGCCGTCTTCGCCGACATCCCCGCCGCCGACCGCGCGGCCTGGGATCGGGCGAAGTCCTACACCGACGAGGTCGCGCCGCAGATGGCGGACGCCTGGGACCGCGCGGAGTACCCGCTCGACGCCGCCCGTCGGATGGGCGAGATGGACCTCGTGGTCGACGGCATCCAGCATCCCGCCCTCACGCATCTGTCGCCGCTGGCCGCGGGCCTGGTGAACATGGAGATCTCGCGCGGTGACGGGTCGCTGGGCACCATCCTCGCGGTGCAGGGCGGCCTCGCGCTGCGCACCCTCGCCCTGTTCGGCTCCCCCGCCCAGCAGGACCGATGGCTCACGGCACTCGCCGACGGCTCGGTTCTCGGCTCGTTCGCGCTGACCGAACCCGACCACGGCTCCGACTCGGTCTCGCTCGAGACGGTGGCCCGCCGCGACGGGGACGCCTGGGTCATCCGAGGCACGAAGAAGTGGATCGGCAACGGCGCATCCGGCGGGATCACCTTCGTGTGGGCGCGCGTCGACGACGCGGACACGGCCGAGCACGGCGCTGTGCGCTGCTTCCTCGTCGAGCAGGACACGCCCGGATACACCGGCAGTGTGATCCGGGGCAAGGCCTCGCTGCGCGCGATTCATCAGGCGCGCATCGTCCTCGACGACGTGCGGGTGCCGCTGGACGCCGTCCTGCCCGGCACCATGAGCTTCAAGGACGCCTCGACCGTGCTGTACGCGACCCGCTCAGGCGTCGCGTGGTCGGCGCTCGGACACGCGACGGCCTGTTACGAGGCAGCACTGGCCTACGCGATGCAGCGGGTGCAGTTCGGAAAGCCGCTCGCGAAGTTCCAGATGGTCCAGGAGCGCCTCACCCACATGCTCGAAGACCTCACGGCCATGCAGCTGTACTGCCGACGGATGGCCGACCTCGAGACCTCAGGCGAACTGCGCCCGACCCAGGCCTCGCTCGCGAAGTTCCACAACACGCGTGCCGCGCGCCGCATCGCCTCGACCGCCCGCGACCTGCTCGGCGGCAACGGCATCCTGCTCGAGAACGGCGTCATGCAGCACATGGCCGACATCGAGGCCATCCACACCTACGAGGGCACCGAGAGCGTGCAGGCCCTGCTGCTCGGCCGCGACATCACCGGGATGAGCGCGTTCGCCTGAGGCGCCGGCTTTCGACTCGCGCAAATTGCGCGTTCGACGCCGATTCCTCAGCCTTTTGCGCGATTCGAAAGCGGCGTCACGTCAGCCGCAGCCGCAGCCGCCGGACGGGGTCTTCACCATGAAGCACTCGTCGCACACGCCGTAGTCGCGTTCCTCGACGGGCTTCGGTGCCTTCTCGGCGCGGGGCGCGGCGACGCGTGGAGTCGTCGTGCGCTTGGCGGCGCGGGCCGGCGTGAGCGGGATGAACTCGCTCGGGTGGCTCACGTAGAAGTACGGCGCGCGTCCCTCGCTCGGCTGCAGGCGCAGGGGTGCTGCGCCCACCACGATCCGCTCGTCTTCGGTGAAGCCGTTCGTGTAGGTGCGCCCGATGTGCAGGGACGCGCCCTCGCCTCGACGGATCGCCTCGATGTAGCGCCCACGGTCGATGAACGAGCTGATTCCGATCGCCTCGACGATGGCCGTGATGAACGCATGGTTCGACGGATCGATCCGGTGCGCGCGCAGCGCCTCGGCGAGGGAGCGGTATGGACGGGAGGTGCCTGCGGGGGTCGGCCCCTGAACTTCTTTCATCCTTTCCAGGATCGCACGCCCGGAGGGCCGCTCTCGACCGTTTCACCGGTGGCGGCATGCCAGACTGACGGAATGGCGCGGGCGACGATCATCGGTTCCGGCCCCAACGGGCTCGCCGCCGGAGTGACGCTCGCGCGCGCCGGCTATGCCGTGCGGGTGCTCGAGGCGGCCGACACGGTCGGTGGCGGTCTCCGCACGGCCGAGTCGACGCTTCCGGGGTTCCGGCACGATGTCTGCTCCACCGTGCATCCGACCGCCCTGGCCTCACCCTTCTTCCGTGCTTTCGGCCTCGAACGGCGTCTGGACTGGATCCGCCCCGAAGCCTCCTATGCACACCCGCTCGATGGCGGAAGGGCCGCGATCGCCTGGCGCGACCTCGACCGCACGGCGACCGCGCTCGGGGCAGACGGTGACGCCTGGCGCACCCGTATCCGGCCGTTGACCGCGCACATCGACGGTGTGGTGGACTTCACGGGCAATCAACTGCTCCGAGTCCCCCGGGATCCGTTGACCGCCCTGCGCTATTCGATCAGGATGCTGGAGCAGGGCACTCCTCTGGCCGCCTCGGCTTTCCGCGCCGAGGAAGCGGCCGCGCTCCTGGCGGGAGCCGTCGCTCACGGCAACGCGCCTCTCCCCTCCCTCGCGGGGGCCGCTGCGGGCCTGTTGCTGGCCGCCCTGGGACACGCCGGAGGCTGGCCGTATCCACGCGGTGGTGCGCAAGGGATCGCCGATGCCCTGGTCGCCGACATCACGGCGCACGGTGGGTCCGTCGAGACCGGCGTGCGGGTCACCGACCTCGAGACGCTGGACTGGGGCGACCCGCGCCGCGGAGACCTGCTGATCCTGAACACGTCTCCCCGGCTCGCCCTCACGCACCGCGACGTCCCGCCCCGCTACGCCCGGGCCATCGGCGCCTACCGCTACGGGCCCGGTGCGGCGAAGGTCGACTTCGCCCTCGACGGCCCCGTCCCCTGGACGCACCCCGAGGTCGGGCAGGCGGCGACCGTGCACCTCGGCGGGACCAGAGCCGAGGTCTGGGCCAGCGAGAACGCCGTCGCCGCCGGACGAGTGAGCGAGCGCCCCTACGTCCTCACCGTGCAACCGTCCGTGCTCGACGACTCCCGTGCTCCCGCGGGCAAAGCCGTGTTCTGGGCGTACATCCACGTGCCGCCGGGCTCCGACCTCGACCCCACGGAGCTCATCACCGCGCAGGTCGAACGGTTCGCCCCGGGGTTCCGCGACCTCATCCTCGCCCACCACGCAGTGCCGGCATCGTCGCGCGAGGCGATCAATCCCGCGGAGATCGGCGGCGACATCTCCGGCGGGGTTTTCGACATGCGTCAGGCCCTCCGCCGCCCCATCCTCTCGCCGACGCCGTGGCGCACGCCGATGCCGGGCGTCTACCTGGCCTCCGCCTCGACCCCTCCCGGTCCGTCCGTCAATGGCATGGCGGGGTGGCATGCCGCCCGCACGGCGCTGCAGGACGCCGGTTCGCCCGCGACGCTGTCCGACCTGTTCGGCTGAGCGCGCTCACTACTCCTCAAGGACGGGACGCGCTGCCCCCGTAGCCCTGCGAATCACGGGAGGACCGCCGCACCCGCCGCCCGTTTCTGCGGAGTTGTGAACACCGGCCCGCTCTTCCGCCCCACACGGCCGAGGACCAGGATGGGAGCATGCGCTACGAGATCCCCGCGCCGATGCTCGCCAAAGCCGTCCCCGCGGTTCCTCCTGCAGAGAAGGTTCCCGGCGGGCTCCTGTACGAGCCGAAGTGGGACGGCTTCCGCGGACTGATCGCTTGGGACGGGGAGACCGTCGAGATCGGCTCCCGCGGAGCGAAACCTCTCACGCGCTACTTCCCCGAGCTGGTCGAGGCGATTCCCGAGCTGCTCCCCGGTCCGTGCCTGCTCGACGGCGAGATCGTCGTCGCCACCGGCCCGCAGGGGTCCCAGCGCCTGGACTGGGAGGCGCTGAGTCAGCGCATCCACCCCGCCGCTTCACGCGTCGCCACGCTCGCCGCCTCGACCCCGGCGATGTTCATCGCCTTCGATCTGCTCGCCGTCGGCGACGACGACCTCCTCGCCGAGCCGTTCGAGTCCCGGCGAACGCGCCTGGAGGCACTCCTAGCTTCCGTGGAGCATCCGCTGCACATCACCCGGACGACGAGGGATCACGACGCGGCTGTCCGTTGGCTCGCCGAGTTCGAGGGCGCCGGGCTCGACGGGGTGATCGCCAAGCCGCTCACTCAGCCCTACGCGCCGGGCAAGCGCACGCTGTTCAAGATCAAGCACGCGCGCACGGCCGATGTGGTCGCACTCGGCTACCGGGTCCACAAGTCGGGTTCGGGCGTGGGCTCACTGCTGGTGGGACTGTACGGAGCCGACGGTGTGCTCCGCCAGGTCGGCGGCGTCGCGGCGTGGAGCGATGTCCGTCGGCAAGAGCTCGTCGAGGAACTCGACCCCTGGGTGGAGAGGGACGATTCCGGGGCAGCGGTGACCGCGGAAGGCGAGCGTTCGCGATTCAGCGGAGGCAAGGACGTCTCGTTCGTCCGGCTGCGCCCGGAGCGGGTGCTCGAGGTGCGCTACGACCAGCTCGAGGGCGCTCGGTTCCGCCATACCGTGCAGTTCGAGCGCTGGCGACCGGACCGCGACGCCCGCTCGTGCACGTACGACCAGCTCGACACCGTCGCAGGCTACGACCTCGCCGACGTCCTCCGCTGAAGGCGGTCAGTCCTTCTCGGCGGGAGTGCCGTCGTCGTCCCAGTTGGCCGCGACCTTCTTGCTGGGCTGCACGCGCGGTGGCTCGCCCGGCATCTTCGGGAACTCCGGAGGAAACGGCAGCTCCCCCAGCCCGTTCTCCTTGTCGCGCTCCCACCAGGCCAGCAGGGTGTCGATCCGGCCCGGGGCCTCCTGCATGGTCGCCCACGGGTCGCCGATCTCATCCAGGCGCTTCGGGATCGTGCGCACGGTGAAGGTCCGCGGATCCAGCCCGTCGAGCTCGTCCCAAGCCACCGGTGTCGACACCGTCGCTCCCGGCAACGCGCGAGGACTGTAGGCACCGGCCATCGTGCGGTCGCGGTTCGCCTGGTTGAAGTCGACGAAGATCCGCTCCCCGCGCTCCTCCTTCCACCAGTTCGTCGTGACCTGATCCGGCATCCGACGCTCGAGCTCCCGCCCCGCTGCGATCACGGCATGGCGCACATCGAGGAACTCGTGGGTCGGCTCGATCGGCGCGAACACGTGCAGCCCGCGGTTGCCGCTGGTCTTGGCGAACGCCTCCAGGCCCGCCTCACGCAGCACCTCGCGCAGCGTGTGCGCCGCCGTCACCGCATCCGCGAAATCCGTCCCCGGCTGCGGGTCCAGATCGATGCGCAGTTCGACCGGGTCGTCGGCGTCGGTCGCGAGCGATGCCCAGGGGTGGAACACGATCGTGTTCATCTGCACCGCCCAGACGATCGCGCTCGATCGGTTCAGCACGATCTGCGGATGCCGGCGTCCGCTGTTGTACGTCACCGTCACGGCATCGACGAAGTCGGGAGTGCCTTTGGGCGGGTTCTTCGAGAAGAACCCTTCCGCCTTCGGCCCGCCCGAGGGTCCGATACCGTCGCGGAAGCGCTCCAGCGAGACCGGCCGATTGCCGTTCGCCGCGAGGAAGGGCACCGAGACGCGCTGCACGTACTCCGCGAGCTCGGCCTTCGTGATGCCGAGGTCCGGCCACACGACCCTGTTGGGGCTGGAGAGCGCGACCTCACGCTCTCCGTCCGAGTCGACCACGGTCAGGGTCACACGTTCTGAGGCCATGCTCCGACCCTAGAGCGATGCTCGGACGGACGGAACCCCGCGCCCGCCGGCAGGAGCGACGGAGCCCGGTCAGTCGCCGAGATCGACCGCGAGCACCAGGACCGGCGTGAGGGCGTCCCGCTCGACGATGATCGACGGGCCGGCGGGATCGACGATCACTCCGCCCATCTCGGAGTGGCTCGTGAGGACCTTGGCGAGCTGCATCGGCTCGAACGGGAGCGGACGATCACCCCGGCCGAGCGCGATGACCTCGAGCGGGTGCGAGAAGAGCTGCAGAAACCGTCGCCCGTCGGGGGTCTGGGCCTCGGCGATGCCGACCTGACCGCTGCCGGAGCCGTCGTTGACCGCCACCCACATGCGCGTGGTCGCCAGGGCCTCTCCGACCTTGACAGCCGAATCCTGCGCACGGGGAGCGGCCAGGATCGACTTCACGGTCATGTCGACGTCGGCCTGGTCGAGCGTCTTCTGCAACAGCTCGGTCGGGAAGACCACGCGGTGGGGTGCAGACGCGTTGTCGACGATGAGCCCCGCGAAGTCTCCTGCCACGACCTGCTGCAGCACCGACGTCACGGGCTGCGCGACGGCGGAGGTGGCCGCGGGATCCGGCTCGAGCTGCACGGAATCACGCACGGCGGCCGCCGAGCTGAAAGCGAGCATGAACTGGCGGTCGTCGTTGTCGCGGACGACCGCCACGGAGAGCGGCTTGCCCTCGCTGATCTGCGCGCGGGCGTCTCCGTTGACGCGGATATAGAGGTGCCCTTGAAGCGCCTGACGCATCACGCCCAGCAGCTGGTCGTTGGTCGCCCCCGCTTCGATCTCGGTGAGCGCCTCACGGAGCAGGACGTTGTCCTTCATCCCGGCGACGGTCTCGGTCTGCTCCGGCGGCAGCGGCGAGGCGAGAGGCAGACGCCGCTGCGGGGGCTCTTCCTCCTGCGCCGTCGGTGCCTGTGGGGCGCGAGGGGCGGCAGGGGCCGCCGCCGCGGGCGCTGTCTCAGCGCTGGGCAGCGCCACCTCCGGACCGGCCTCGGCGCCGACGCCCCGGAAGGCCTGCACGGAGATGCCGATCGAGGGAGCGTCGACGCTGCCGGCGTCTGAGGCGTCGTCGGCGGCGACGGAGTCGGATCCGGGCGCCCCCGCGTCCGTCTCTACGACGTCGGTGGTGGGGGCGACGGCATCGTCACCGGACTTCTTGCGGCGGGAGAAGAGGGCCATATGAGCCAGCCTAACCGCCATTCCGGCCCGTGATCCGCCGAAGCGTGAACACCCGCGGTGACGTCAGATCTTCTCGATCGGCGCGACCTTGATGAGGAGCTTCTTCTGCCCTGCCGAGTCGAAGCGCACGTGGGCGATGCGTTTGGCTCCCTCGCCGGTCACGGCATCGACCCGCCCTTCGCCGAAGTCGACATGGCGAATGCGGTCGCCCGCGGCGAGCTCGAGATCGCCGTTGTCGCGCATCTTGGCCGTGACGCGGTTGGGGAACTTGTCCATCGCCGTCGACAAGGGCTTGAGGGAATCGCGACCGGGAAGCGCCTTGACCGCGAAGCGATCGCCCGATCCGGAGCTCGAGCCGCCGAAACCGCCCTGGCGCCGCGCATTGAGGGCGCGAGACTGCATCCCGCCGCGCGAGTTCACGTCGCCCGGCGACTGACGCCAGTCGATGAGTCCCGACGGGATCTCTTGCAGGAAACGGCTGGGCATCGCCACGGTCACTTCGCCGAACTGGGCTCTGGTCATCGCGAGGGACAGGTGCAGCCGCTTGCGCGCCCGCGTGATGCCGACGTAGAAGAGCCGGCGCTCCTCCTGCGGCCCTCCAGGCTCTCCGGCCGAGATCCGGTGCGGGATCAGGTCTTCTTCAACGCCCGTGACGAACACGGCGTCGTACTCGAGTCCCTTCGCCGTGTGCATCGTCATGAGTGAGACCGAGCCGGACTCGTCGTCGAGGTCGTCGGCGTCCGAGACCAGGGCGACTTCGGTCAAGAAGTCGACGATCGTGCCTTCGGGGTTGTTGCGCGCGAAGTCGCGGGCCACGGCCACGAACTCGTCGAGGTTCTCGACGCGCGCCTCGTCCTGCGGATCACGACTCGCACGCAGGGCGTCGAGGTAGCCGCTCTTGCCGAGCAGCAGACTGAGCCCGTCGGCCACCGCCGTGGAGGGCGGAAGCTCGCCGCTGGCCGGGATCAGGATCGCGGTGGCTTCGGTCAGCACGGCGTCGAGCTGACCGATCGCCGCCTGGATCTTCGGGCCGACGCCGAGCTGGGCCGGCATCGACAGCGCGTCACGGAAGCTGATGCCGTGTTCCTCGGCGAAACGCGCGATGGCCGTCTCCGTCACGTCGCCGATGCCACGGCGTGGCTTGTTCAGGATGCGGCGCACCGACATCTCGTCGGCCGGATTCGCCACCGCGACGAGATAGGCGAGCGCATCCTTGATCTCGGCGCGGTCGTAGAACTTCGTGCCGCCCATGATCTTGTAGGGCACCGCCGAGCGGATGAAGATCTCCTCCAGCGCACGGGACTGCGAGTTGGTGCGATAGAACACCGCCATCTCGGAGTACGGCATGCCGGCACGGTGCAGTGCCTCGACCTCGTCGGCGACGAACTGGGCCTCGTCGTGCTGCGAGTAGCCGGTGAAGCCGATGATCGGGTCGCCGTCGCCCTTGTCACTCCACAGCTTCTTGTCTTTGCGGTCGAAGTTGTTGACGATCACGGCGTTCGCGGCGGAGAGGATGTTCTGCGTCGAACGGTAGTTCTGTTCGAGCAGCACCACGCGGGCGCCGGGGAAGTCACGTTCGAACTCGCTGATGTTGCGGATGTCGGCGCCGCGGAAGGCGTAGATCGACTGGTCGGAGTCGCCGACCACCGTGAGCGAGGCACCGGGCTCGCCGGCATCGGCAGCGGGGGCGGGATCGGGCTCGAAGATCATCATGCCGTTCGAGGCATACGGGTCGGGAGCTGCTCCGGCGCCCGACACGGGTCGCGTCAGTTCATGGATCAGCGCGTACTGCGCGTGGTTGGTGTCCTGATACTCGTCGACCAGGATGTGCCGGAAGCGACGACGGTAGGTGTCGGCGACCTGCGGGAAAGCGCGGAACAGGTACACCGTCTGACCGATGAGGTCGTCGAAATCGAACGCGTTGGCCTTCTGCAGCTGACGCTGGTAGTCGGCGAACACCTCGACGAACACGCGCTCGGCGGGATCGCTCATGTTGGCCTGACGCGCGTAGGACTCGGCGTCGGAGAGCTCGTTCTTGAGCTTCGAGATGCGCGACTGCACCGAGGCCGGGGTCAGTCCGTACGCATCCGCCTCGTGCTCCTTGACCAGCCGCTTGAGCAGAGCGCGCGAGTCGCCGGAGTCGTAGATCGTGAAGGACTTCGTGTACCCGAACTGCTGAGCCTCGCGGCGGAGGATGCGGACGCAGGCCGAGTGGAACGTCGAGATCCACATGCCCCGGGCGGCGTCCCCGATCAGTCCTTCGACGCGCTCGCGCATCTCGCCGGCGGCTTTGTTGGTGAAGGTGATCGCGAGGATCTGACTCGGCCAGGCCTCGCGTGAGCGCAGCAGCGAGGCGATGCGTCGCGTGAGCACGCTGGTCTTGCCCGACCCCGCGCCCGCGACGATGAGCAGAGCGGGGCCGCGATAGGTGACGGCCTCGAGCTGTTGCGGGTTCAGTCCGGCGAGGAGTTCGTCCTGTCCCTCCGCCCCGGAGGTGCGGGGGCCGGCGGATCCGGGGACGATGAGAGGAGCTTCGGTCATGGCCCTATGAGTCTAGGCGTCGGCACAGACACCGCGGCACGGGATGCGGGGGCATCGGCGGCGACGCAGGGGTGCACGGTCGACCTGTGCACCCCTGCGCGCTCAGGCGTCGCGCCTGCGACGGCGGACTGCTGCCGCGCCGGCGGTGAGGAGCAGCAGCGCCAGCGCGACGGCGGCGACCGGGAGCTCGGAGCCGGTCGTCGCCAGCGCACCCGCACCCGTCTCAGATCCCGATCCTGCCGCTCCCGCGATACGGAGGTCCGCCCAGCCGAGGAGCCCGCCGCTCGCATCGAACACGGCGATCCGGTGGGCGCCGAGAGGCGCATCGGCCGGTATGGTCGCCGTGATGGTCCCCGCGGTCGTGAGCGTCCCCGACGCGATCCGCATCGGCTCGGAGTACAGCCACACCGACACGTCCGTGCCTGCGCCTGCGGAACCGACCGTGATCGTGACCTCCTGCCCCCGGGCCGCGACCGACGGGTTCACCGTCAGCCCGTTGCGGTTGTCGTCCACGAGTCCTGTGCCGGGGAGGGGCGGGGTCTCGCCGCCGGGAGTACCGCCGCCTGTTCCCGGCAGCGTCC
Organism: Microbacterium sp. PI-1; assembly: GCF_004337555.1. Classification (NCBI taxonomy): domain Bacteria; kingdom Bacillati; phylum Actinomycetota; class Actinomycetes; order Micrococcales; family Microbacteriaceae; genus Microbacterium; species Microbacterium sp. PI-1. The sequence goes on from NZ_SJYZ01000011.1 coordinate 63,475, forward strand.
CGGTGCGCAGCGACTCGGAGGCGAAGCCGTCGGCGAACCACCACACCGGGCGCTGCCCGTCGACCGACAGCGAGGCCGGCGCGGTCGCGAAACCCTCGTTGTTGATGTTGGGCAGGCCGTCGGCACGGGCGTAGTGCGCGATGCCGGGCTGTGCGGTGCCGTTCAGCGTGATCTCCGCCGAGCGCCCCTGGCAGCCGTCGTCGCACACGGCCCACAGGGTGTCGCGCACGGTGTCGTAGTCGAGCGCCATCACCCCGGGGAGGCCGGGAGCGATCTCCGACACCAGCGTCGCCGACCCGTCGGATCCGAGTGCGAACGCGTAGACGTGGCCGTTGTCCTCGACCGCGACGAAGAACAGCCCGTCGCCGTGACCTGCATGATCCTTCGGGTCATACACCGCGCCCGACGTGTCGTCGAAGAGCTTCCCGGCGAGCGCGGCATCGGGCACCCACTGCACGGCCTCGATGCCGAGGTTCGCCCCCACGGCAGGGAGCAGGGCGGTCAGATCCCACTCCTGTAGAGCGATGAGGTCACCGCTCGACGCCTCGGGATCGACCTTGAGGACCACGTTCTGGTTGACGCCCTTGGCGCTGTTGTCCCGCTCGGAGGCCACGTACACGAAGCCGTCTCCGTCGACCGTGATGCCCTCGCTGTCGGGGCCCGCAGCCCCCGGATCGGCGGCGTCCTTCTGGAAGCGCACGCGCTTGCCTGCATCCCAGCCCTCGGCCTTCTCGACCGAGCCGTCGGCGCGCGCGTCGAGCTTCCAGATGCGACCCTCGCCGTTGTCGACCGCCCACAGGAACGCGCCCTCGGCGGTCTCCTGCACGTCGAGTCCGGAACTGTCCTCGAGGAACGTCGGGATGCTGTCGACCACGCGCACCTCGGCGGAACCGGGCCACGGTGACACGGCGACCTCGCCGGCGCACACGTTCGCGGCGCCCTTGGTGGACTCCGCGGTCACGGCGAACGCGCCGCTCGTGTCGGGGCAACGGCCCCAGGTGGTGGCGGCGTGGCCGGACCCCCAGGTGGTCTCGTCGATGAGCAGGTCGCCGTCGAACACGCGCACCGTGTCGCCGGACCCGAGACCGAACCCGAGCTGTGCCCGCTCGATCACGAGGTACTCCCCCGCACCGAGGCGGGTTCCGGCTGGGATCGCGTACGCATGGGTGTCGTCGTCGTCCTTCACCACGACGCCCGACACATCGAGCTCGGTGCTCGTCGGGTTCACGAGCTCCACCCAATCGTCCGGCGAGCCGCCGTCGGATTCGACCTCGTTGATGCGCACCGGGTTGCCGCAGGCGTTGCGGAGACCCTTGGTCGAGACCGCGATGTCGACGAAGTCGCCGGTACCGTCGGCACAGCGCGCGAGGACGCCGGCGGCATGCGCGGCGTAGACGTGCTCGTCGACCGTGTTGCCGTTCGCATCACGGATGGTCACGGTGTCGCCGTTGCCGAGTCCGAACACGAAGTTCGCCGGCTGGTCGAAGACGAAGTAGCCCCCGGGCGGCAGCATCGTACCAGCGGGGAGCGGTGTGGTGTCGTCCGCGTGACCGGTCGGATCGTTGTCCATGACGGTCCAGCCCGAGAGGTCCACCGCCGTCGTGCCCGTGTTCACGACCTCGACCCAGTCGGTGCTGTCACCGTTCGACTCGATCTCGTTGATCACGACGTCGGGCAGGACGCACGAGTTCGTGGCACCGGGGGTCGGATGCGCGAGCACGAAGGAACCGACGCCGTCGGGACAGCGTGCCAGGGTGGCCGCAGCGAAGTCGCCATCGATCGCCGCGTGCCCCTGCCACGGGAGCGTGTCGTCGATCATCGCCCCCGAGGCGTCGTAGAGACGGATACGGTCGGCGCTGCCGATACCGATCGGCTCGCGGAATGCGGCCTCGACGCCTCCGGAGAGTCCGATCGTCCCCTCTTCCACGACGAGGAACTGCCCCGCCGCGATCTGCGTGCCCGGCGGGAACTGCCAGCGGTGATCGTCGGAGTTGTCGCGGATCTCGTAGCCCGAGATGTCGAGCGCCTCGGTGCCGGGGTTGTGGAACTCCACCCAGTCGGCGGGTTGCGAGTCGACCTCGTTGATGAGGATGGAGCCCGCGACGGGAGCGACGGCGCAGTCGTTGGGAGCCCCGGGAGTCACCGTCGTCGCCGGTGCCCATTGCCCCGTGCCGTCAGGACAGCGCGCCCACACCGACAGCGGCGCGGTGTTCTCATACGCGTACGCGTCGACCTCGGTGCTGCTCGGGTCGAAGAGCACGACCTCGTCCCCCTTGCCGAGCCCGAAGTCGAAGTCGACATCCTTCTCCAGCACCAGGAACTCGCCCGGTGCGAGCGAGGTGCCTTCCGGCGCCGCTCCGAAGCTGTCGCGCTTCTCATCCGCGATGGTCCACCCCGCGAGGTCGACGGTCTCGGTTCCGGCGTTGTAGATCTCGACCTGGTCGGCGAGGCCGGTCGCGGCGTCGTCATAGACGATCTCGTTCAGGACGAGACTCGGAGCGGTCGAACCGATCGCGGCGATGGGGGTGGCGAGCAGGGCGGCGGCGCTCAAGGCGCACACCGTCGTGACCGCCGCTGCGCGGTGCAGGCGGGGCATGGAAACTCCTGGGGTCTCAGTCGGGTACCCGACCAGACCACCGATCCCGCGTGGCCGCGGAGAATCCCCCGGGTGCACGGGAGGTGAACGGGGGATGGCGGTCTGCCGCGACCGCCACCCCCGCGTCACCCGGTGCCGGTGTCAGGCGATACGGGTGCCCGGCGGGAGGCGCCGGGCAGGCGTCCGTGTGCGCGCCCAGGCCCCCGCGAACAGCGACCCCGCGATCACGACCTGCACACCGAGGCCCACGAACCAGCTGGGCACCGACGATTCGATCACCTCCTGCGGCGTGGGATAGCCGCTGCCGTCCCGGTCGCAGTCGTCCCAGCGCTGCTCGAGCGGCGACTGCTGCGCCCCGCGCACGCCCGTCTTGATCTGGCCGAACAGGTCGACCGGGTAGCCGTCGGGCGTGAACTCGGTCGGCGTCGCATCCGCGAGCACCACGAAGGGATTGGCCGCGAGCGCCCACCACACCAGGTCGAACCGGGGCACCTCGTACATCGTGCTGACCTGCCACTCATCGCAGTCGACGTTGCCGTTCGCGTCGTACGGTCGCGAGTAGCTGGTCCCCTCGCTGCGTACCGCCATCCCGCCCAGCCCGAACGCGATGAGCGTGCCGAACACGAACGCGGCGACCACGAGGTACGTGGCTGCAACCGAGAACAGCGGGCGCGCGATGAGTCCGCTCAATCCGACGCCGATCGCGGCGACCACGATGATCTCCGCCGCGAGCACGAGCAGCGAGACGAGCAGCACGAGGGGGTTCGCTCCCCCGCCGAGCAGAGACAGGGCGAGGAAGGGAACGGCGACGAGGAGGAACGCCCCGCCGGTCGCGACGGCAGCGAGGAGCTTGCCGAGCATGATGTCGCCGGTGGAGGCCGCGGTCACCTGGATCGCGCCGAGGGTGGCGGCATCGCGGTCGCCGTTGATCGCGTTGCCGCTGAGCGTCGGCGACACCAGCACCACGAGCAGAAGGACGATGTTGACGACGATCGAGTAGACGCCGGCCCCGATGAAATCGCCCCAGGAGTACACGGCGAATGCGAGCCCGGTGACACCGAGCAGGATGAGCGCGAACACGCCCAGCAGCACGTACCACCCGACACTCCGCAGGCGCTGGGTCAGTTCGAGTCGGGCGATGATCCCGATGTTGGCGAGGCTCATGCTCCCGCCTCCGTTCCGGTCGGCGCCGGGGGCGCAGGGGGTGCAGGGGGCCGAGGTGCGGCTTGTGGCGTCGGCGCCTGCGGCAGGTTCAGGAACGTGTGCTCCAGGTCGCTTTGCGCAGGAGCGAATTCCGAGACCGGAAGGCCCGCGTCGACGAGGCGGCGCAGCGACTGGGCCGCGGCGTCCTCCCCCGCGAACCCGACCAGCACCGCGCCGCGGTCGTTGGCGAGCGACTCCGGAGCGAGCCCGAGGTTCGAGGCCACCTGCCAGGTGTCGGCATTCATCCGCTCGGGCGTCGCGCCGGCGAGACGGACCCGCCACGGTCGCACCGTGCTCTGGGAGGGAGCCGCATCCACCACGGAGCCGGCGACGAGGAACACCGCATCGTCGACGACCTCCTCCAGCTCCGAGAGGATGTGGCTCGAGATCAGCACGGTGCGCCCCTCCGCAGCGAAACGACGCAGCAGACCGCGCAGCTGCACGCGCGCTTCCGGGTCGAGGCCCGACGCCGGCTCGTCGAGGAGCAGCACCTGCGGGTCATGCACGAGAGCGCGCGCGAGACCCAGCTTCTGCTTCTGCCCGCGCGAGAGCACCTTTGCGGGCGAGTCCGCGAGCGGCGCGAGCCCGACGAGCGTGAGCAGGTGCTCGGCACGGGCCTGAGCGTCCGCCTTCTCGATGCCGTAGAGACGAGCGGTGGTGACGAGGGTTTCGCGGGCGGTGAGCGACGGCCAGGCTCCCAGTGCATCGGGCATCCAGCCGAGCATCCGTCGCGCAGCGAGAGGATCGATCGCGGGATCGACGCCCCCGATGCTGATCGTCCCGGTGTCGGGGGCGAGGAGCGAGGCGAGCATCAGCAACAGCGTCGTCTTCCCCGCCCCGTTCGGCCCCACGAGTCCGGTCACTCTGCCGGGGTCCGCGCGGAGCGAGGCCGCTCGCACCGCCTGCACCGTCCCGAACGCTCTGCTGACGTCTTGCACCACGATTCCGGTCATGCGGTCAGTCTGGCATCCGGAACACGGGGCCCCCGGGACCTCGGGGCGGATGCTCAGACATCACGTCGCGCGGGTGACACAATCAGCTCATGCGCACGATCCTCAACATCATCTGGGTCATCCTGGCCGGCTGGGCACTGTTCCTCGGGTACGTCCTGGCCGGCATCCTGCTGTGCATCCCGATCATCACGATCCCGTGGGCGATCGCCTCGTTCCGCATCGCCGCCTACGCGATCTGGCCGTTCGGACGCGAGGTCGTGAGCAAGCCGACCGCGGGGGTCGGGTCGTTCCTCGGCAACGTCCTCTGGGTCATCCTGGCCGGCTGGTGGCTCGCCATCGGCCACATCGTCTCCGGCATCCTGCTGTGCGTCACGATCATCGGCATCCCGATGGGCATCGCCGACTTCAAGATGGTCCCGATCTCGCTCATGCCGCTCGGCAAGGAGATCGTCTCCACGCGTCGCGGCTCCTTCGATCGCACGCTCTGAGTCGCCGACCGGCGATCGGCACCGGCTCAGCCGCGGAAGAAGGCGACGCCGAGGTCGGGGTGGTCGACGAACACCCCATCGATGCCCTGCTGTGCGAGGACACCCCACTCCGACTCGTAGTCGCCGTACGCGCCCCGGCCGCCCGCACCGCGGAACTCGGCGGCCAGGAAGGCGTTCTCGGGACGGCAGGTCCACGTGTACACGAGAAGGCCGCGTGCATGGGCGTCCGCGACGATGGTGTTCCCGTGATCGAGGAGCATCTTCTTGTTCACGCTGATGCCGTCGACGAGGCCGACGAGGCCATCGAGCCCGCGAGGGGTGACGGTCGCCTTGTAGGTCATCGCCTGCGCGCCCTCGACTGCCTTGCGGTCATACGGCCGGCCCGTCGCCTCGATCAGGTAGATGGAGGTCGCGGCGATGCCCCGCTCCCGAAGCTCCCCGAGAACCGTCGACTCGAAGGACTCGATCACGAGAGGCAGCTCGCCGTCGGCCCATCCCGCCGCACGCAGCTCCTGCTCGATGAGGGGCGCGAGCGCGAGGCCGATGCTCGCGAAGTAGGTGGCGTGCTTGACCTCGAGCACGACGCCGATCTCGCGGCCGTGCTCGGCAGAGCCGTCCCGCACGAGGTCGAGCACGTCGCGGAGACGGAGGATGGACTGGGTGCCGTCGAAGCTCGCGCTCGATGCCCGCACCTCGGGCAGCCGCTCACGTCCGCGCAGCGTCGACAGCTCGGCCCAGGTGAAGTCCTCGGTGAACCACCCGGTCAGTGCCTGCCCGTCGACGCGCTTGGTCGTCTTGCGGTCGGCGAACTCCGGACGCGCGCTGACGTCGGTCGTCCCGGAGATCTCGTTCTCGTGTCGCACGACCAGCACGCCGTCCTTCGTGGCGACGACATCGGGTTCGACGGCATCCACCCCCATCGCGAGCGCGAGTTCGTAGGAGGAGCGGCTGTGCTCCGGACGGTAGCCGGGCGCACCGCGATGCCCGATGACGAGGGGCGATTTCCTGGGCACGCTCTCAGCGTAGAACACCCCAGGAGGGGTACCTCCCGAGTATCGTAGAGGCAAGAGACCTACTACCCCCCTTTGGAGTGAGGCCCACCAATGAGCAACTTCGCTTTCAACAACCCTGCTTTCCAGCAGCAGGACCCGCGCAACGTCGCGACCTACCCGGGCGGACCTCAGGCTGCTCAGGGCGCGCAGAGCGCCTCGCTCCAGCACGGGGCGATGGACGCGGCGGCCAACGCACAGCTCGAGGGCATGTACGCCGCCCCGCCGGCCGGTGCCATCGAGACCGATCGCATGTCGGTCGAGGACACGGTCTGGAAGACGGCCGGCCTGTTCGGCATCCTGCTCGTCACCGCGGCCATCGGCTGGGTCATGACGCTCGGCGGTGTCGACGTTCCCGCGTTCAGCCGTGAGAGCACCTTCCAGCCGAACATGCTGCCGTGGATCGTCGGTGCGCTCGGCGGCTTCGTGCTCGCCATGGTCATCACCTTCACCTCGCGCAAGAAGGTGCGCCCCGCACTGATCTTCGCGTACGCGGCGTTCGAGGGCCTCTTCATCGGTGGCATCTCGGCGTTCTTCGAGGTCATCTACCCCGGCATCGTCTTCCAGGCGACGCTCGCGACCGTCTCGGTCGTCGGCGTGACCCTGGCTCTCTTCGCGAGCGGCAAGATCCGCGCGTCGAAGAAGGCGACCAAGATTTTCATGATCGCCATGATCGGCTACCTGGTCTTCTCGCTGCTGAACGTCGTCCTGATGTGGACCGGCGTGCTGCCGCAGGACCAGGCGTTCGGCATGCTGAGCGCCAGCATCATGGGCATCCCGCTCGGCCTCATCATCGGTGTCCTCGTCGTGATCATGGCGGCGTACTCGCTCGTGCTCGACTTCGACCAGATCCAGCAGGGCGTCCGCAACGGCGCACCGCGCAAGTACGGCTGGCTCGGAGCCTTCGGCATCATGGTCACCGTGGTCTGGCTCTACGTCGAGATCCTGCGCATCATCGCGATCGTCCGCGGCAACAACTGATCGCCGTTCATCGAAGTGGCCCGTCTCCCCAGGGAGGCGGGCCACTTCGCGTTTCGACGGGACTCTAGCTCGCGGCTCCGCTCGCCTTCCGCTCCAGCAGTGACCTCTCACGATCATTGCCGGCGAGGCTTGCCGCCACCGCGAACTCGCTCCGCGCTTCCTCCTCGCGTCCGAGCCGTCGCAGCAGCTCCCCCCGGGTGGCCGGAAGGAGGTGATAGCCGCGCAGCACTCCCGACGCCGAGAGCTGATCAATGATCCGCAATGCGGACGCCGGGCCCGTGGCCATCGCGACCGCCGCCGCTCGGTTGAGCTCGACGACCGGAGATGGGGCGATCCGGCCGAGTGCCTCGTAGAGCAGCACGATCCTGTCCCAGTCCGTGTCATCGACGCGCGAAGCCACCGCATGGCACTCCGCGATCGCCGCCTGGAGGCAGTACGCGCCGCGTCCGCGCCCGAGGCGGTCAGCCGTCGCGAGCGAGGCACGACCGCGGGTGATGCGTCCGCGATCCCACCGGCCCCGGTCCTGGTCAGCCAACAGCACCGGATCGCCGTTCCGGTCCACACGCGCTCCGAACCGGGCGGCGGTGAGCTCCATCAGTGCGAGCAGACCGTGCACCTCGGGCTCACGCGGCATCAGTGCCGCGAGCACCCTGCTCAGCCGGATCGCCTCATCGCTCAGTTCCGGTCGCATCCAGTCCGGACCACTGCTCGCGGCGTGCGCCTCGTTGAAGATCAGATACAGCACACCGAGGACTGCCCCGATCCGCTCCGCCCGCTCTTCGCGCGGCGGGATCTCGAAGGGAGCATTGACGGCGCTCAGCGTCTTCTTCGCCCGCACGATGCGCTGCTGAACGGTCGCCGTCGGCACGAGGAAGGCCCGCGCGATCTCCTCGCTCGACAGGCCACCCACGACCCGCAGTGTGAGGGCGACCTGCGCCTCCTTCGAGAGAACGGGGTGGCACGCGATGAAGATCAGCCGCAGGACATCGTCGTCGACGGCGTCCGGGTCCCACAGCAGCTCCGGCGCGGCGGCCTGCTCCTGCTCCAGGTCGTGGGCGAGCGCCGCGACCCTGGCATCCAGACGCTCCGCGCGGCGCCACCCGTCGATGGCCTTGCGCTTCGCGACCGCCGTGAGCCATGCCCCGGGGTTGCGGGGAACCCCCTCCTCCGGCCACTGTCTCAGCGCGTCGACCAATGCCTCCTGGGCGAGGTCCTCCGCCAGGCTGAAGTCGCCAACCGTCCGGGTGAGGGTACCGACGATGCGCGCGGACTCGATGCGCCAGACAGCGGCGACGGCGCGTTCCGCCGACCCGTCTTCGGGGGCGGAACGCGTCGTCTCACCGTGTTCGGATGCGTCCATCACCGTGTGTCGTCGTCACTGCTGCGCGCGTTGCGCCTGCTCTTCGCGCCAGCCGGCTTCCTTCGCGATCCACTCGTTGTCGGCCGGGAAGTCCTCGTCGCCCGTGACCCGACGCACCTCGAGGAACGAACCCGCGCCCAGGGGTGCACGGCTCGCCCATTCGGCGGCTTCTTCGCGGGACGACACCTCGATGATCCAGAAGCCGTTGAAGAGCTCCTTCGTCTCGCCGTACGGGCCGTCGGTGATCAGGGGCTTCTCTGCGCTGAAGTCGACCACGAAGCCCTCGGCAGCGTCGGTCAAGCCCTCCCCCGCGACGAGCACACCGGCCTTCATCATCGACTCGTTGTACTTGCCCATGGCCTCGATGACCTGCTCGAACGGCATCTCCTTGTACGCCTCGACGGCGTCGTCGTTCGCACGCATGATGAGCATGAACTTCATGATGTTCTCCTTGTTCGCAGGGCCGTCTCTCGACCCTCTCACCTCTGGCGTCGAACGAGAATGCCTCAGATCGACATCCGCCGCCACTTTTTTCTGCTCCGGTCGCACGCTCCCGTGCTCCCGTCGCGATATGACACCCGAATGAGCCGTTTTGGTTGTCATATCGCGACGGGAGACGGGTGTGCGGGTCGGGCGGGGCGGAGGCTCAGGCGCGACGCGGCGGGCTCAGGAGCGACGGGGCGGAGCGGCTACCGCGGCGGCGATCGCGGCGGTGAGGGCCTCGAGCGAGGATTCGGGGCTCCAGGCCGCGGCGACCGACGGCGCCTCCGCGCTCAACGCCGCGAGACGCTCGGGGTCGGTCAGGAGCGTGCGGATCGCTCGGCCGAGCGCATCGATGTCGCCGCTCGGCACCAGCATCCCGCCACCGCGCTGCAACACATCGCGGATGCCGTAGCGCACGTCGTACGAGATGACGGGGGTCGCGTGCAGCAGCGCCTCGACCACGCCGAGCGGCTGGCCTTCGAAAGCCGTCGACGTGACCAGGACGGACGCGCGGTCGATCACCGTCCCCGGGGCGTCCGAGTACCCGGCGAGCACGATGCGATCCCCCGCGCCGAGCTCATCGATCAGCGCCTGCAGACGCTCCTGCTCCGGCCCGCCGCCCCAGATCTCCATCCGCGCACCCGGCACATCGGCGGCGAGGAAGGCGCGGATCGCATGGTCGACGCGCTTTCCGGGAGCGAGGCGCCCGAGCACGACGACGAGCCCGTCCTCCCGCAGATCCGGGCGCGGAGCGACGGGGGCGATCGGGTTGGGGACGACCGCGTGGAAAGCCGTGTCCCCGAACCGCGCGACCACGTCGTCGCGCTGGGTCGCGGTCGGCCAGATCACGGCATCGAACCGGTCGGCGAGCCGGAACCAGCGCGTCCAGAGCGTGTTCATGGTCGAGTCCGGGGTGTACGGCGCTTCGACGTGCATGGTGTGGATCGTGTGCACGATGCGCACCCGCGGGTCGGACCAGTCCGCGATGAGCTCACCGAGCTGGCGAGACTCGCAGATCACGACGATGGGGCGATCACCGAAGGCAGCGGTGACGTGGTCGAGCCAGGCCCGGTACAGACCGCGGAACCCGTGCAGAGCTCCGACAGCCTCACCGTCGGCGTCGAACACCAGCACCGGCTCGTCGGCCAGGTGCCAGTCCGGGTTGCCGGGAATCACCGGGAGCGCCACGAAAGGACGGTCTTCGGAGTCCCGGAGGACCCGGTACTCGACTCCGGGGTCAGCGGCCACCGCGGAGTCGGCGGCCACCCTCAGCCATTCCGCCGCGCCGCCGCGGGGCTCCACCGCCTCGTCGAACAGATTTCGCAGGCGCGACGAGTCCCCGAGCGCCCCGTGCTCGACGAAAGTACGCCGATGCGCGGCGTGGTCCGCAGCGGTCCCGGGGTCGAACGTGAGGAGCTGTGGTCCCGCCCCGTCGGCGACTCCCGCCCCGGCGAGCTGCCGGGCGCGCGCGAGCGTGGCGATCGTGTACCCGCCGTCGAGTCCCGGGATCAACCGGCTCGACAGCACCAGGTACTCGGCGTCGGGCAGAGCCGACGCCGCATCGGGGAGCACCGAGCCCCCTACTCCCACTCGATCGTCCCCGGCGGCTTCGACGTGACGTCGAGCACGACGCGGTTGACGTCACGGACGCCGTTCGTGATGCGGTTCGAGATCTTCGACAGCACGTCGTAGGGCAGGCGCGTCCAGTCGGCGGTCATGGCGTCTTCGCTCGACACCGGACGCAGCACGATCGGGTGGCCATAGGTGCGACCGTCGCCCTGCACACCCACCGAGCGCACGTCGGCGAGAAGCACGACCGGGCACTGCCAGATCTCCTGGTCGAGTCCGGCCTTCGTCAGCTCTTCGCGGGCGATGGCGTCGGCCTCACGCAGAATCTCGAGACGGTCAGCGGTGACCTCACCGATGATCCGGATACCGAGACCGGGCCCCGGAAACGGCTGGCGCCCCACGATGGCCTCGGGAATGCCGAGTTCGCGGCCGATCGCCCGGACCTCATCCTTGAACAGCGCGCGCAACGGCTCGATCAGTTCGAAGTCGAGGTCGTCGGGGAGGCCGCCCACGTTGTGGTGCGACTTGATGTTCGCGGTCCCCGCTCCGCCGCCGGACTCGACGACGTCGGGATAGAGAGTGCCCTGCACGAGGAACTTCACCGGAGCGCCGCCCGATGCCTTGGCCTCGGCGACGAGGTCGAGCTGCACCTTCTCGAACGCGCGGATGAACTCGCGTCCGATGATCTTGCGCTTCTCCTCGGGGTCGGTCACACCCTTCAGGTGGCCGAGGAACGTGTCGGCCGCGTCGACCGTGATCAGCCGCACACCCGTCGATTCGACGTAGTCCTTCTCGACCTGTTCGCGCTCGCCCTTGCGGAGGAGACCGTGGTCGACGAAGACCGCGGTCAGCTGGTCGCCGATCGCCTTGTGCACGAGGGCGGTGGAGACCGCGGAGTCGACGCCACCGGAGAGCGCGGAGATCACGCGGGCATCGCCGACCTGCTCACGGATGCGCTCGATCTGCTCGGCGATCACGTTGCCGCTGTTCCAGTCGGAGGCCAGACCCGCCCCCTTGTGGAGGAAGTTCTCGAGCACACGCTGGCCGTGGTCGGAGTGCTTGACCTCGGGGTGCCACTGCACGCCGTAGAAGCCGCGCTCCTCGTGTGCGAACGCGGCGACCTTGGTGGCCTCGGTCGTGGCGAGCACGTCGAAGCCGTCGGGGGCCTTGGCGACCTGGTCGCCGTGACTCATCCAGACGTTCTGCTCCGCGGGCTGGCCGCCCAGCAGGGTTCCGCCGTCGCCGGTGATGACGGCATCGGTGGCGCCGTATTCACGCAGGCCGGTGTGGGCGACCTCGCCGCCCAGGGTCTGGGCCATGTACTGGAAGCCGTAGCAGATGCCGAGAGTCGGGACACCGAGCTCGAAGACCGCGGGGTCGAGGCGCGGCGCCCCCTCCTCGTACACGGACGAGGGTCCGCCGGAGAGGATGATCGCGACCGGGTTCTTGGCGGCGATCTCGGCAGCCGTGGCGGTGTGCGGCACGATCTCGCTGTAGACGCCCGCCTCACGGACGCGGCGGGCGATCAGCTGCGCGTACTGCGCGCCGAAGTCGACGACGAGCGCAGGACGCTGCTGGGTCTCGGACTGTTCGGTCAACGGACACCTTCCGGGGCGGGGGTGGAGGCCTCGGCGGCCTCTCGGGTGGCGAGATAGGTCTTGACCTCACGGGCGACGACCGCCTCCATGAAGAACGACAGCAGCGGCACGACACCGCCGAGCGCGAGCATGATGAAGCGCGGGAAGCGCCAGCGCATCAGGCTCCACATGCGGAAGCACGCGAACAGGTAGACGACGTAGAACCAGCCGTGCGCCACGAGGATGAACAGGGACAGGTTGAACCCGTCACCCAACGAGGTCATCTCGCAGGAGTTGGTCATCGGGGCGAAGAGCGACCACCACTGGCAGTCGGGCCCGGCGAGCACGCCGGCGAACCAGAGCGGTCCTCCGGAGCCGCCCAGGAAGAGCTCGAGGTGGATCGGCGTGTACTTCAGCACCATCTCGGTCAGCAGCAGGAGCAGCATGACTCCGGTGATGATCGACGCGATCTGGTAGAACTTCAGGGCACCGCGGATCGCCGGAAAGCTGGCGACTTTCGGTTCGGGCATGCGTCCAGTCTAGTCGGCGTCAATGGGGGCCTGAGCCGTCGCCGGATCACCCTTCACGCCGCGGGCGGGCGCGCGATCAGGAGCTCTCCGGCACCGCTCACCTCGAGTCGTCCGGCTGCCGCGGGGACCAGGACCGTCGCTCCTGCCGACAGCGGCAGTCCCGCGAGGTCGACGGCGCCGTCGATGACGACCACGATCGAGAAACCGGGGTCGAGCACCGCGGCTCCGCGCACCGGCAGCCGTTCGAGGCAGAAGTACTCGTCGGCGGCACGGGGGAACACGAAGCCGGACGGCGACGCCGGGTGCACGAGCGCCTCGATCTCGGCAGTGCTCCTCGCTTTCGTCGTCACCGCGCTCAGGGCGAGGTCGAACCCCAGCCCGAGGTGGCCTTCGACAGCACCGTCGATCGCGAAACCCTCCCATTCGAGGAGGATCGACAGGTCCTCGGGTTGCTGGAGTTCGAGCAGGAGCACTCCGGCCCCGATCGCGTGGAGCTCGCCCGGCGGCACCCACACCACATCACCGGGCGCGACCTCGACCTCGTGCAGCAGACCGAGGAGGGCGACCACATCCTGCCGGGCGACGAGTTCACCGAGTTCCTCCGTCGACGCCTCCTCGCGCAGTCCGATGTGCACGGTGCCGCCCTCGAGGATGTACCAGGCCTCCGCCTTGCCGTGCGGGCGACCGAGGTGGGAAGCGGCGAACCCATCATGCGGATGCGCGTGCACGGGCAGCCGTTGCCCGGCGTCGAGCAGCTTGACGAGCAGACGCGCGTCATCCCCCCAGCGCTCGACATGGGATCGACCCAGCCAGGACACGGGGTCATCCGCGATCGCCTCGCGCAGGAGGCGCCCGTCCGGGAGGGTCGTCAGTCCGAGGGCGCTCTCCCCCCGGATCGTCGTGGTCGATCCGACCCAGTCCTCGGGTTCCCGCGGCGCGGTCCCCGGCTCGCCGCGGAAGGCGGCGATGCGTGCGCCCCCGCGGTAGAAGCGTTCCGCGGGGCGGTTCGATGCGAGTCGGATCGGTTTCACGGGTGCTCTTCCTGCGGGTCGTGGACGGCGAGGAATCCCCCGACGAAGGTGTCGCCGAGTCCGATCGTGGTCGGGTTCGGGATGTCGAGTGCGAAGGCCGCAACACCCACGGCATCGCGCACCGCTGCCTCCACCGTGCGGACGAGGTCGGCGCCGGCACCGTGTCGAGGCATTCCGTCGGTCTCGGCGACCTGCACCGCGGTGAAGCCGTCGCCGAGCCGGAATCGCGTCGCGGCCACGCGTACGGCACTCTCCAGCGCCGCACGGTGCCGGGCTGCCTCAGCACCGACCGCGAGTGCCCAGTACCGCGTGTGCACCACCAGGGCGGGCGCAGGGATGAGCGCGCGGATCTCCTCCAGCGCCAGGATCACGTCGTCCGGATCGAGCAGATCCACGCGGCGCCGCAGATACTCCTGCAGTTCATCCTCATTCAGGCTGTACACGTCGATGCGCGACAGCAACCGCTCGCGCACGGTCGCGGCGAACGCCCGTGTGTAGAAGCCGGCGTCCTCATAGAACACCAGGGCGTCGGAGGGGAGGCTGCGCATCGCCTCCTGCAGGGTGTCGAGCCGGTGCCGGAGCAGGTCCTCGTCCTGCATGGTGTTGAAGCCGGAGATGAGGAACGCCGACGCCGACGCCAGCTCGTCGCCCAGTTCCGCCGCCAGACGCATGTCCCGGTTCGGAGGATCATTGGCGAAGATCAACCGGTTGGCGCTCGGGGCCACGATGTCGCCGTCCGGAAGACGGATACGGGCACCCGCGGGATACTGCACGATCAGGTGCGGATCGAGGGTGTCCCGCGTGGCGGAGCACACGAAGGACACCCCCGGTGGCAGCAGGCGCCGCACGGTGTCGTCGATGCTGACGAGGTGCTGCAGGCTGGGGATGCCCAAGCCGTCGAGGACGAGGCCGGCCCGCACTCCGGTGCCCCCGAGGGTCACCTCGTGGGGGAAGTGCGCGGCGAAGGCCTCGACGACCGCGGACGACGCGACGAAGCGCTCCGCTCCCGCCCCGGTCGCCACGAAGGCGAGTACCGCGATCAGCAGCGACCGTTCATCGACGATGGGGGCGTTCTCGGTCAGTTCCGCGCGCCGCACCCCGTGCTCGGCGACGAGCCGGTCGAACACGGCCGCGTCCCACCGCAGCTCGTAGTCGACCGTGCCGCCGAGCCCCAGGACGAGCTGCCGCCTTCTCGCATCGATCATCCGTCGATCGCCCGCCCCTTCGAGGTCCGTCGTCCGGTCAGTACAGGTCGGCCTTGCCGTCCGCCCCGAACAGCTCGATCTTCTCAGCCGCCGTGGCCTTGAGCGCGGCGATCGGCTCCGGCTGGATCGCGTTGGGCTCGCGCAGACGCTCGTCGGTGCCGAGGATCTCGCGCATGCGGTTGTGGTACGAGACCTTGATGTCGCTGGAGATGTTGATCTTGTTGATGCCCAGCTCGACCGCGCGACGCAGCTCGGCGTCGGGGTTGGCCGAGCCGCCGTGCAGCACCAGCGGGATCCCGACCGCGGCCTTGATCTCCTGCAGGAGGTCGTGACGGAGCTCGGGGTTCTTCTCCGCCGGGTACAGACCGTGCGAGGTGCCGATCGCGATGGCGAGGCTGTCGACGCCGGTCTCCTCGACGAAGCGCACGGCATCGGCGGGGTTGGTGTAGATGATCTCGGCAGCGCCGGACTCGCCGTAGCTGTCGTTCGCGCCGATCGTGCCCAGTTCGCCCTCGACCTGGATGCCGACGGCGTGTGCGGCTTCGACGACCTTGCGGGTCAGGGCGACGTTCTCCTCGAAGGGCAGCAGCGACGCGTCGATCATGACCGAGGTGAAGCCGGCCTTGATGGCGGTGATCATCTGCTCGTAGCTGCCTCCGTGGTCCCAGTGGATCGCGACCGGCACGCTCGATCGATGCGCGCGGGAGTGCATCGCGGCGATCAGGTCGGTCGTGATGTGCGCGACCTCGTCGGGGTGGATGGCGATGATGACCGGAGCGGCCTTCTCCTCGCTGATGTCCATGACGCCGTTGAACATCGCCCAGTCGCTGATGTTGAACGCGGGGATGGCGAAGTTGTTCGCGTTCGCGACATCGAGGATGGATTTGCCGGTGTAGAGCACGTGATTCTCCTGTTTTCGTGGTGGTCGGAGCCCCGGGACGGGACGAGTGTCAGCTCTTCACGGAACCGGCCGTGAGGCCGCTGATGAAGTACCGCTGGAAGAAGAGGAAGAGGATGAGCACGGGGATCGAGCCGAGCACGCTCATGGCCATGATCTGGTTCCACTCGTAGGAGTGCTGTCCCATGAGGAGCTGGATGCCGATGGGCACCGTGCGCATGTCGATGGTGCGCGTGAGCGTCAGCGCGAACAGATACTCGTTCCAGGCGATCATGAACGTGTAGATGCCGACGGAGACGATTCCTGGAACCGAGATCGGCACGAGGATGCGCCAGAGTGCCGTCATGGATCCGGCACCGTCCACGCGCACGGCCTCGTCAAGCTCCTTCGGCAGCGTGTTGAAGTAGCCCGTCATCATGATGATCGCGTAGGGCAGCGTGAAGACCATGTAGGTGAGGATCAGACCGGCGTAGGAGTTGTAGAGACCCAGCGCGACCATGAGCCCGAAGTACGGGATCAGCAAGGTGATGGGCGGCACAGCCTGCACGCTCACGATCACCACGTTCAGGATGCGCTTGCCCCGGAACTCGAAGCGGCTGAACGCGTAGGCGGCCTGGATCGCGACGATCAGCGTGAGGATGGTGACCGAGCCCGCGACGATGTAGCTGTTCAGGAAGAACCGCATCGTCTCGGGGTTCGTGAAGATCGCGATGTAGGCGTCGAAGGAGAACGTGTCGGTGACCAGACGCGGCGGCAACTCGAAGATCTGCGTGTTCGACTTGAACGAGCTGGACAGCATCCACAGCACCGGCCCTGCGGCGAAGACCGCACCGATGAGGAGGCCGATCATGAGGCCGGTCTTGCCGACCCGACGCTGGGTGCGCGCGGTGAGAGCCATGGTCAGTCCCTCGCTTTCTGGTGACGGACGTAGAACACGGCGAGCACCATCGACATGAGCAGGACCAGCACGGCCGAGGTCGACGCGAGCGAGAAGTCGTACTTGGCGAAGGCCAGCTTGTAGGTGAAGGTGCTGAGCACCTCGGTGACGTCGATCGGGCCACCGCCCGTGGTCATCCAGATGAGGGCGAACTGCTGCGAGGTCCAGATCAGGTCGAGCAGCACCAGGCTGACGATGATGGGCCGCAGCTGCGGGATCGTGACGTTCCAGAAGCGCTGCACCGCGCTCGCGCCGTCGACGCGTGCCGCTTCGTGCAGATCGGCGGGAACCCCCTGCAGCCCGGCCAGGAGACTGACCATGAAGAACGGGTAGCCGGCCCAGATGTTGATGAAGATGATCGTGCCCAACGCGAGCTGCGGCGAGGCCAGCCACTCGATGTCGGTGTTGAGCAGGAAGTTGACCACGCCGTTGGGGGCGAGGAGCATGCGCCAGAGGACGGCGATGACGGCGACGGTGAACAGCCACGGGAGAACGTACAGAGCCCGGAAGAGCGACCGCGAGACCCTCCCGAGCAGCGGACTGTTGAGCATCATCGCGAAGGCGAGCCCGAGTACGAGATGGGCGGCGACGCTCGTGACCGTGAAGAGGATGGTGTTGCCCGTCGCCTTCCAGAAGCGCGGGTCGGAGAGGATCTCGACGTAGTTCGCGACGCCGACGAACTCGGGCGACTTGTTCAGGATCACGTTGTCCTGGAACGAGTAGCCGATCACCATCACGATCGGCACGATCATCAGCACGAACAGCAGGATGACCGTCGGCGAGAGGAAGGCGTAGGACTCTGTGGTCTTGCGCAGTTGCCGTCGCCGCCGCGAGAGGGCGACTCCGGTGACGATCACCTCGGTGTCGTCGGACGTTCTCAGACTCATGGAAACGCGAGCTCCTTGGTTGGTCGGGTGCCGCATCGCGACCGCGATGCGGCACCCCGTTCAGGCGGGGAGGCGGGTGCTCAGAACTCCGCTTCCCAGGAGGCCTGCGCCTTCTTGAGCGCGTCGGGGATCGACTGCTGCCCGTCGAGCGCCGCCTGGAGCTGCTCGCCGAACTGGCGCATCAGGTCTTCCGCGACCGGGAGTCCCGTGAACTCGTTCGCCGGGTATCCCGCCTGGTA
This sequence comes from Microbacterium sp. PI-1, assembly GCF_004337555.1. Lineage (NCBI taxonomy): Bacteria > Bacillati > Actinomycetota > Actinomycetes > Micrococcales > Microbacteriaceae > Microbacterium > Microbacterium sp. PI-1. The sequence goes on from NZ_SJYZ01000011.1 coordinate 81,461, forward strand.
GATGTCGAACGCCGTCTTGAAGAGCTCATCGTCGTTGACGAAGTCGGGGACCGAGGTCGAGTTCCCGGGGAAGGCCTTGGCCATCGTGGAGAGCTCGGAGTTGGTCTGCTCGCTCATCAGGAACGACACCAGCTTGAAGGCCGCTTCCTTGTGCTCGGAGTTCTCGGCCACGCCGATGCCCCACGAAGCGTAGGGAATGCCGCGTTCGCCGTCATAGCCGTCCTCAGCCGGAATCGCCGAGATCGAGAACTTCAGGTCGGGGTTCGTCTCACGGATCAGGTTGATGTGCGCGAGCGAGTCGATCATCATGCCCGCACGACCGTTGGTGAACTCCTCCACCTTGTCCTGCTCCTTCATCGTGAAGGAACCCGAGGCGATGACCCCGTCGTCCCACAGCCCGCCGATGTACTCGACGGCGGAGGTGACGTCGTCATTCGTGAGGTCGGGTTGCCCGTCCTTCAGCATCGAACCGCCCGAGGCCCACACCCACGACATGACGTCGTTCTGCACGCCGTTCGGCGATTCCAGCGACAGCGGCAGCACCCAGCCGGACACGTCGCCGCCGAGCGCAGCGACCTTCGACGCCGCGTCCGCGAACTCGCTGCGCGTGGACGGTGGAGCCGTCACACCCGCCTGGGCGAGCAGGTCGTCGTTCGTGAACATCGGGTAGACGAAGTTCACGACCGGGATCATGTAGGTGCTGCCGTCGACCTGGATCTGGCTCGCCAGTTCGCTGTCGTCGTAGTCGTACTCGTCCATGAGTGCGCTCAGGTCGGCGATGACGCCCTGGGAGGCGAAGTCGTTCACCCACGCACCGTCGAGGCCGACGACGTCGGGCATCGTGCCCGAGGCCGCGCCGGCGAAGAGCTGTTCCTTGGTCGATGCATACGGACCGCTGACCAGCTCGACAGTGATACCGGGGTTCTCCTCTTCGAACTGGTCGATGAGTGCCCGGAACTCGCCGTCGGGCAGCTCCGGCTCCCACCACTGCGCGAATTCGATCGTGACGTCTCCGCCCTCGCCACCGCTGTCGCCGTCCGTGCCGGGCGCGCAACCCGCCAGGGCCAGAAGGGCAACCGCCGCGGTTCCGGCGCCGACGATCTTTCGGGTTCGTCGCTGCCCGCGTCCCACTGTGCTCATCGCTTCTCCTCGTTGAGATCGTGCCGCATCACGCGCTTCAATGCTTGTTCATGCGGTTTTGAGCCATGTTATGCCGTGATCTGCCGAAACGTCAAGCGTCAGATTTCCCGCGAGCACGACGAATATCGCGCGAATCGTTGAGTCGATGCCGATATCTCGCAGGAAGTCGATGTGCAGTTTTGTGCATGAGTCTGCCGCGTTCTTCGCGTTCCTGTGCTAAATATGTCTGCATGGACGCATCAGCAACCGGACAGCGACGTCGACTGCCCGCCGGACGGAAGGCGGATCTCGCGACGTACGTCGAGCAGACCGGCCAGGTGACGGTGAGCGATCTGGCCGAGCACTTCGCGGTCTCGATCGACACGATCCGCCGCGACCTCGATCAACTGGATCGTGAAGGCGTACTGATCCGCACCCACGGCGGGGCGGTCAGCGCAGCGAACGGACAGCTCAAGGATCGGGCCCTGGATGTGCGACTGCGCATGCAGACCGAGGAGAAGGAGCGCATCGCCCGGGTCGCCGCGGGCCTCGTCGAGGACGGCTCTGTCGTGATGCTGAATGCGGGCACCACGACGCTCGCCGTGGCACGGGCCCTGCGAAACCACCACGACCTGACGATCGCGACGAACAATCTGCGTATCCCCGGCGAACTCTCCCCCTCGGCGTTCCGCGATCTCTACGTCTTCGGCGGAGCTGTGCGCTCGATCACCCAGGCCACGACCGGACCGGTGACCTTCACGATGACACCGGGCGGTCCCGAGGTCGACATCCGCTGCGATCTCGCTCTCATCGCGGTCGGTGCCGTCGACGAGGCGGGGTACTCGACCTCGAACCTCGGGGATGCCGCGATGATGTCGGAGATGATCCAGCGTGCCGAGCGCACCGCGATCCTCGCGGACTCCACCAAGCTCGGACGCCGGTTCTTCGCCCAGATCGCCCTGCTCGAGCGCGCGGACTACCTGATCACGGACGCTCCCCCACCCCCGCGCATCGCCACTGCGCTCGCGCAGGCGGACGTGCAGGTCCTGACCCCCTGACATCGGCCTCCGCACATCGATCAGGAATCGAGAAGCGGGCCCCTGCGGAGCCTCCGTAGCGTCTCCTGCATGAACACCACGATCGATTCCCTCACCCTCGACGTCCCGGACGTGGACGCCGCCCGCTCGTTCTACACGCAGGCCTTCGACCTCGGCGACCGCCTGCGCTTCCGCACCGCGGATGCCGAGACCTCCGGCTTCCGCGGGTACACACTCTCGCTCGTCGTCTCGCAGCCGGCGAACGTCCGCGCCCTCGTGGACTCTGCCGTCACCGCCGGCGCCCGCGTGATCAGCCCCGTCTCGAAGTCCCTGTGGGGTGTCGGAGGCACGATCCAGGCACCGGACGGCGCGATCTGGAAGGTCGCGACATCGGCGAAGAAGGACACTGCGCCCCCGAGCCGCACGATCGACGAGATGATCCTCCTGCTCGGCGCGAAGGATGTGGTCGCGTCGAAGAGCTTCTATGCGGATCGCGGCGTCGCGGTCGCGAAGAGCTTCGGACGCAGCTACGTGCAGTTCGACACGGGCGCGAGCCCGATCGGTCTCGGCCTGTACCGGTATGCCTCGCTCGCCAAGGATGCGGGTGTTCCGGCGGCCGGGTCAGGCTCGCATCGGCTCACGGTCCACGGCACGCTGGGCACGGCCGTCGACCCCGACGGGTTCGTGTGGGCTCCGGTCACGGTGACCGCCTGAGTTCCGACGACGCGACGAAGGCCGCCGGGAGCACTCCCGACGGCCTTCGTGCGTGTCATCCGACTACCGGATCAGAACCACCTGGTGAGGAGTTCCCAGAGCCAGTCGAGGATCGCGCCGATGATGCCGCCGGCGCGGTTGACCTTGACGGTGGCGGTCGCCTCGTCGCCATCGGCCTGTGCCGCCGCGACGGTGTACTTGCCCGAGGGAGCGCTCTTCGGCACCGTCACCTGCGTGCTGAAGGTGCCGTCCGCGGACACCTGGACCGTGCCGACCTCGACCGGCTTGCCCTTCTTCGGGCGCAGCTCGATCGTCACCGTCTCACCGGGCTCGTACCCCTGGCCGGTGACCTTGAGGTTCTTGCCCGCCGACACCTTGGACGAGCCCAGGGCGATCGTGCCCGCGAACTCCTCCTCGCCGGCGATCGTGAACGGCACCTGCACGGTGGTCCCCGTCCCGGCGACCGCGACGGTCAGGACCTGTTCGCCGAAGACACCCGACGGAACCGTGAAGGTCAGAGCGGCACGACCGCCCTCATCCGTGGTGTCGACGATCGTCGGATCCACCGCACCCGTCGCCAGGACGGTGTCGCCCAGCGAGAGCGACACCTCTCCTGGAGCCGGCTCACCCGCGCTGAACGCCAGCGACGAGAGCGACACCGTGACCTGGTCACCGGCGCTGTACCCGTCGGCGTCCGCCGGGCTGACCGACACACCGACCGCGCGCTGGGCGTAATCGGGGCTGGCGGTCTTGTTCGCGTCGAACCAGTCGACCATCGACTGCAGGTCGATCTTGCCGGTGTCGCGCTTGCCCGTGCCCTCCTTGAAGGTGGAGAAGTTGTCTCCTCCCGCAGCGAGGAACGAGTTGGCCGCGACCGTGTAGTCCGCCGCAGGATCCACCGGCGTGCCGTCGAGCGTCATCGAGGTGATCCGCGACCCCTGTGCCGCTGCGGGGTCGTACGTGTAGACCAGCCCCTTCGAGACCCCGAGCTTCAGGAACGGACGTGCCGAACCCGCCGGCTGCCACTGCTCCTCGAGCACGCTCTTCAGCTGCGCACCCGTGAGCGTGAGCGTCACGAGCGTGTTGGCGAACGGCTGGACCGTCGCCGCTTCTCGGTAGGTGACGTTGCCGTCGGGATCGGATGCTCCGGAGGACGCGTACGTGAGGTTCGCGCGGATGCCGCCCGGGTTCATGAGAGCCAGGTCGGCGCCGGTGGACGACTGCTGCACGTCGGCGACGAAGTTGCCGATGGTGGACTCTCCACCGCGGTTCTCCGAGCCATTGGTCTGACGCGCGCGGTTGAAGTCCGCCGTGATGTCGCCGACCTTGATCGCTCCCAGGACATCGGCCTCGGCCTTCGCCTTGTCGACGATCGTCTGCACCTCCGGCACTGCCGGATAGAGCGGCTTGCCGGCCTCGGTGAGGGGCTTGATCTCGTTGGTGATCGAGATCAGGTCCTTCGTGGTGGCGTCGACCTGGATGTTCATCAGGCCCAGGTTCTCGCCGTACTGCCCCGCGGAGACGACCGGGCGGCCGTCGATCACGTGGTTGTAGGCGAGGTGGGTGTGGGCCGACACGATGGCGTCCACGTCTTCATCGACCCCGTACACGATCTCGCCGAGCGGCGAATCCGGGGTGATGCTCGACAGCTCGACGCTGGAAGCGCCCTCATGCACGAGCAGGATGATGACATCCGCCTCACCGTTGGACTCGTCGCCGTCGCGCAGGTCGTCGGCCACCGCGTTCACGGAATCGGCGATGCTCCGGACTTCGAGGTCCGCGATGCCCTCCGGCGAGACGAGCGAGTCGAGGTCCTCGGTGACGGCTCCGATGAAGCCGACCTTCACACCGTCGAGCTCCTTGACCCAGGCGGGGGCGAGCGCCGGCTCACCGGTCTCGGTGACGAACACGTTCGAGGCGATGTACTCCCAGTCCGCGCGGTCCTGCACCCGATCGCGCAGGTCCTCCCAGCCCTGGTCGAACTCGTGGTTGCCTGCTGCGCTGACGTCGAGACCGGCCGCGTTGAGGGCGTCGATCGTCGGGTTGTCGTCGTTGATGAACGAGGTGAACGTCGAGGCGCCGATCAGGTCGCCGGCACCGGCGAAGATCGTGTTCGGGTTCGCCTCACGGAACTGCTTCACAGCCCCTGCCAGCACCGCGGCTCCCGCGGCGGCGCCGTCGGCTTCGATCCTTCCGTGGAAGTCGTTGACCGTGACGACGTCGATGCTCACCGGCGGGATCTCCGCGGAGACGCCGACGATGATGGGGTCGTGGTCGCTGGAGCGGTACGGGGTGCCCTCCTCGGTGGCGCCGAACGCGTAGCCGCGGTCGCTCCACTCCGGAGAGTTGATGCCCCAGACTCCGGCGCCCGTGATCGACGAGGCCAGCGACGGCGACGCGATCACGTGGTCGAGGGAACCGAGCTCACCGTCGAACGTGTACGTGTACTGTCCCGATGCCGTGTCGGCGACCAGGTCGCTCCACCCCTTCGAGGTGAACACGTCGATCGGGTCTTCCTCGCTGTAGGCGTTGAAGTCGCCGATCAGCAGCATGTCGCCGCTGCCCGTCGTCTCCTCCAGGTCTTCTGTGAAGGCGAGGATCGCGTTCGCCTGCGCGACGCGGTCGGCGTTGAAGAAGCCCTGCCCGTCGGCCGGCTCGGCGCCCGCGCCCTGGGGCGGCGACTTCGACTTCAGGTGGTTGGCCACGACCGTGACCACACGGCCGTCGATGTCGAACGCCTGGGCGATGGGCTCGCGGGCGTTGCCCCACACGCTCTCATCCGTGACGGTGGCACTGTCGCCCACCGTCGTGACGGCATCCTTCTTGTAGATGATGGCGTTCGTGATGTAGTCGGTGGTGGCCGCGTCGTTCAGCGCGTCGGGCGTGGGCACGTAGTCCCATACCTCGGCGCCCGCGTCGTCGTTGAGGCCGGCGACCAGATCCTCGAGCGCCGAGTCGATCGGCTTGCCCAGCTTCACGGAGTTCTCGATCTCCATGAGGGAGACGATCTCGGCGTCCAGGCCGTTGATCGCCGCGACGATCTTCGACTTCTGGATCGCGAACTGCGCGGCGTTCGCCGCACCCCGGGCGTTCGAGTTCTCGCTCTTCAGCGTCGTGAAGTAGTTGTAGACGTTGAACGAGGCCACCTGGACGTCACCGCCGACCTCCGGAGCCGACGCGGTCCGCGGGTTCGTCGCCTCGAATCCGACCTTGAGGTCGGCCGACGAGGAATCGTCGATCGGCACGACCGGCTGCAGACGCCAGTCGTCGAACCCCCACTGCAGCACGTAGCCGTTGTCGCTGAAGTCCACGACGTCGCCGTTGCGGACGACGGTGTCCTTCGTGAAGTACGGCTGCTCGCCGGGGTGGCCGCTGTTCGTGACCTGGATCGACCAGCCGTCATCCAGGAGGATGCGGTTAGCGCGGTTGGCCGCGGCGATCGCGGTGGCCTCGTCGCCGGGGCGCGTGGTCTCCGTGCTCTTCACCGCGAGGTCTTCACCGGCGTTCAGCCAGAGCGTTCCGTAGTTGTACAGCTGGTGGCTGGAGGCCAGGCGGTAGCTTCCCTCCGGTGCCACGTACATGTTCTCGTACTGCTCCCGATCGGCACCGCGCACCGAGTCCGGCAGCGGTGTGACGGCGGGGACGCCGACTCCCGCAGTCAGCACCGCGACGTCACCGGCCGCGGCCGGGGTGATCTGGGTCTGCCCGAAGTACTCGCTCACCGCACCGGTCACCGAGACGAGGTCGCCGATCTCGAGTGTCGGGGACAGCGCGTTCAGGAAGACGAACACCCCGTCCGAGGCGCCCGGCGTGGCATCCGTCGCTCCGCCGGAGCCCTGGGTCTGGATGACGATGCCCTTGTAGCCGCCCGTGCGGTAGTCCGCCGTGACGACGCCCTCGACCTCGACCGTCTGGCCGTTCAGCGGGGAGACATCGGTCGTGCCCTGGACCTCGGCGATCGTCGCCGCGATCGGATCCTCACCCGGGTCTGTTCCGGGGTCGGTGCCGCCGGAGCCCTGCGGGGTGATCGTCGCAGAGAGCGTGAAGTCCGCGCTGTTGTCGTCGGTGTCGACAGCGCCCGTGCGGTTCAACGACTTGACGTCGGTGTTCCCCGACGGCGCCGTGGCCGCCTTCGTCTCGAAGGTGTTCGACGAGCCGTAGCCGAGCAGGTCGACCACACCGTCCACACCCACCGTCGAACCCGGCGTGAGAGTGACGGCGGCGGTGCCCTCGACGAGGGCGAGTGTGCCGTTGGTGCCGCTCGGAGTCAGGGTGGTGACGGCATCCGGCGTGGGGAGCTCGGCACCGTTCGCGCCGTTGCTGTTGCCCTGCACCAGGTAGTAGCCGCCGGCGGGGATCTCCCCGGTGAGCGCGGCCACACCGTTGAAGGCGCCTGTGCCGCTGGCGGACCGGTACTGCAGCGACATGCCATCGAGGGTGATCGCGGCGGACGTCGGGTTGTAGAGCTCGACGAACTTGTTCTTGAAGGCCGCCCCCGCGCTGCCGCCGGAGAGATACGCCTCGTTGATCACCACCCCCGTGCCCGTGGTGTCGGCTGCGGCGGGAACGGCGGCCAGCGAGCCGAAGCTCAGCGCGGCGACGCAGGTCACGGCGAGAGCGCCGATGCGCCCCCGACTTCTACGGTGCGAGACCGGAACCATGCGGTTCCTCTCGTCTGGGGCGGACATCATCGGTGCTGTCTCCTCGGTCGGGTTCGACACTTCTCAGGACTGTCACGGCACACAGGGAAAACTCCCAGCGCGCTCACATGGTGTGAGCATACGGAGCGGTCAGGACATCCTCAACGGAGTTTCCCGATTCGTCACCGAGCGCTCACCGGATGGCCCGAGGGACCCCTGACGAAGGTCGCTATCGCCGCACGGGAGCACACAATTGCGCACCGTCGAGCGCGCGGATGCGCGCGATGATCAGGTGGTTTCCCGACCGAGAGCGTCTTCGAACTCCTCGACCTCGCGCTCCCAGGCATCTTTCGCCAGGCGGTACCAGAGGTAGAAGGCGAAGCCCGCGAAGATGGCCCACTCGACCGCGTAGAAGACGTTCAGCCAGTTGACCGGCGACATCTCCTCGGGTGCGGGCGACGAGATGTCGACCAGCCCCGCGGACGCCGTGGTCGAGGCGAGGTAGGGGCGGTACACGTGAAGCTGCTCGATGTCGTGCCATCGGCTGAGCAGGGCGGCGGGCGACATCCGGTCCAACTGCTCGGGAGCGGAGTGCGGGGGGACACGGGGCCCTTCGTCCGAGATCACCCGACCGGTCACCTCGACCTCTGACCCGTCCGCGTCGGCTTCGAGCTCTCGCACGGCCGCATCCGCGGTCTCCCGATCGGGGGTCCACCCGATCGCGACGGCGATCGACGTGCGCTCTGCGACCCGCAGCTGTCCGGTCACCCAGTACCCCGGGACATCGTCGTTGAAACGGCTCGACACGACGATGAAGTCCTCGGGGATCCAGCGCCCCGAGGTCTCGACGCGCTGGCCCACGAGCGGCTCGGGGAGGTATTCACCCGGCTCGACGACATCGGTGAGCTGCTGCACCTGCTCGGTCTGGCCGGCGGGAGGCGGATCGGTGTCGATCGCGCGTTCCAACTGCCACTGGCCGAGCCAGGCGAACACCCCGGCGACGAGGAGGCACAGCAGCAGCACCCCGATCCAGCGCCCCCGGAGCATGACCTCGCGGAGGGTCGGGGGGAACAGAGCAGGAGTCGTCACGGTCGAGCGCTGTGCCTCAGGCCTCGTACGGCGCGAGCACGACCTCGACCCGCTGGAACTCCTTGAGGTCGGAGTATCCGGTGGTCGCCATCGACTTGCGCAGCGCGCCGATGAGGTTCGCGGTGCCGTCGGCGACCGGGGCCGGGCCGTAGAGGATCTCCTCGAGCGTGCCGATTCCCCCGACCTCGACACGACGGCCTCGCGGCAGCTTCGAGTGGTGGGCTTCGGGACCCCAGTGGAAGCCGCGGCCGGGCGCATCGGTGGCCCGAGCGAGCGCGACACCGAGCATGACGGCGTCCGCCCCCATGGCGAGCGCCTTGACGATGTCGCCGGAGGTGCCGACGCCCCCATCGGCGATCACGTGGACGTAGCGGCCCCCGGACTCGTCGAGGTAGTCGCGGCGAGCCGCGGCGACGTCGGAGACCGCGGTCGCCATCGGCGCGTGGATGCCGAGAGTGGCACGCGTCGTGGATGCCGCCCCGCCGCCGAAGCCGACGAGCACACCTGCTGCGCCCGTGCGCATGAGGTGGAGGGCCGCGGTGTAGGTCGCCGCGCCGCCGACGATGACGGGGACGTCGAGGTCGTAGATGAACTTCTTGAGGTTGAGGGGCTCCGCGACGCTCGAGACGTGCTCGGCAGACACGGTGGTGCCGCGGATCACGAACAGGTCGACGCCCGCTGCGGCGACCGTGTCGTAGTACTCCTGGGTGCGCTGCGGCGTCAGCGAACCGGCGACCGTGACGCCGGACTCGCGGATCTCGGCGAGTCGGCGGGTGATGAGCTCGGGCTTGATCGGCTCCGAGTACAGCTGCTGCATCCGGACGGTGGCCTCGCCCTCGTCGAGTCCGGCGATCTCCGCCAGCAGCGGCTCCGGGTCTTCATAACGCGTCCACAGACCCTCGAGGTCGAGGACGCCGAGCCCGCCGAGCTGTCCGAGCATGATCGCCGTCTGCGGGCTCACGACCGAGTCCATCGGCGCTCCCAGCACCGGGATGTCGAAGCCGAAGGCGTCGATCGTCCATGCGGTCGACACGTCCTCCGGGTTGCGCGTGCGCCGCGATGGCACCACCGCGATGTCGTCGAACGTGTACGCGCGACGTGCGCGCTTTCCTCGGCCGAGCTCGATCTCCATGGTCACCCGTCCAGCCTACCCGGGAGCGGGGGTCGGCTCGGGCGGACGCACGCGGCCCGGCTCCTGATGGTCGACCACGACCGAGACGACAGGGTCGGCACGATCTCGTCGACGTTCTGGCAGCCACGCAACTGGATGTAGCGCTCGACCACCGTCTGCGTCGGCGCGTTCCTCTCCGGACGACCCAAGGTCGGATCCATCTGGAAGCCGACGAAGACGCGGTGCCCGCTCCGTATCGTCAGCGGGCGCGGGCCACGCGGCGCTCATCCCAGACCGGTTCGTCGGACTCGTACACGTCCCCGCCCGAGCCGAACACCAGGAACCGGTCGAGCGATCGCGCGAACCATCGATCGTGTGTCACGGCCAGCACCGTGCCCTCGAATCGCGCGAGTGCCTGTTCCAGTGCCTCGGCCGACTCCAGGTCGAGATTGTCGGTCGGCTCGTCCAGGAGCAGCAGCGTCGCCCCGGAGAGCTCGAGCAACAAGACTTGGAAACGTGCCTGCTGTCCACCGGACAGCGAGTCGAAGGTCTGCAGGGCCTGACGCACGAGCCCATAACGGTCGAGCGCCGAGCTCGCGGCATCGCGTGGCATCCCGGTGCGACGATCGTCACCCCGGTGCAGGATGTCGAGGAGCGTGCGTCCGACGAACTCCGGATGCGCGTGCGTCTGCGCGAACAGACCGGGCACGACCCGCGCTCCGAGCGTCGCTGCGCCGGTATGCTCGACCACGCTCAGCTGCTCCCCCGACGAGGTGACGTGACCGAGCGTGGTGTCGGGGTCGCTGCCACCACGCGCGAGCAAGCGCAGGAAGTGGGACTTGCCCGACCCGTTCGAGCCGAGCACGGCGACGCGATCGCCGTACCAGATCTCCGTGTCGAACGGCCGCATCAGCCCGGTCAGCTCCAGGCGCTGCACCACCACGGCGCGCTTGCCCGTGCGCGCTCCCCGCAGGCGCATGTCGAAATCCTGCGCGGGCGGGCGCTCCTCGGGCGGACCCGCCTCTTCGAACTTCCGCAACCGCGTCTGCGCCGCCTGGTACCGAGACGCGAAGCCGTCGTTCGCCGACGCCTTCACCTTGAGGTTCGCGACGAGGGTGCGCAGCTTCTCGTGCTGCTCATCCCAGCGACGACGCAGTTCGTCGAGCCGCTCCATCCGGTCCGCCCGCGCCTGCGGATAGGTACCGAATCCACCGCCGTGGACCCAGGCCGTGGCACCCGCGCCACCGGGCTCGAGCGTGATCAGCCGATCGATCGCGCGCGCCAGGAGTTCCCGGTCGTGCGACACGAGCAGCACGGTCTTCGGCGTCGCCCGCAGCTGCTCCTCGAGCCAGCGCTTCGTCGGGACGTCGAGGTAGTTGTCCGGCTCATCGAGCAGCAGCACCTCGTCGGGTCCGCGCAGCAGCGCTTCGAGTGCGAGCCGCTTCTGCTCGCCCCCGGACAGCGTCGTGAGCTCGCGGAACCGCGCCCGCTCGAACGGCACCCCGAGCGCCGCGACCGTGCACTGATCCCAGACGGTCTCGTGCTCGTATCCACCGGCGTCGGCGTATTCGGCGATCGCCGACGCATACGCCATCTGCGTGTCGTGCTCGTCGCGCTCGATCAACGCGTTCTCCGCAGCTTCGAGCGTCTCGGCCGCGGTACGGATGCGCGCGGGCGCGACGCGCACGAGCAGGTGGTGGACCGTCTCCCCGGCCTCGCCGTGACCGACGAACTGGTCCATGACGCCCAGGCCGCCCTCGATCGTCACGACCCCGTCGTCGGCGGGCTGATCGCCGCGGATGATGCGCAGCAACGTCGTCTTGCCCGCGCCGTTGGGGCCGATGAGCGCACTCGTCGACCCGGAACCGACACGGAACGACACCTCGTCGAGAAGCGGTCTGCCGTCGGGGAGCGTCAGTGAGACGCTGGAGACATCGATGTAGCCCACGGTGCGTGGCCGTCCTTCCGCCCCGCATGTGCCGAGCCGACCAGGCTATCAGCGCGAGCGGCCGGGCACGAACCGCGGCCGGCCGCGTCAGTCGACGTGACCCAGGCTCGTGAGCGCTTCGGTGCGAGGGGCGACCGGGAGGACGAACCGGAACTCGGTGCCGACGCCCTCCTGACTCGTGACGTCCATGGTGCCGCCGTGCGCCAGGACGATCGCTCGCGTGATCGTGAGTCCGAGCCCCACCCCCGGTACGGCGTTACGTGTCGCGGTCGACGCGCGGAAGAAGCGCGTGAACAGCATCCCCTGCTCGTTCTCGGGGATCCCGACCCCGGTGTCCCTGACCGAGAGCTCCACTCCCTCGTCCACCAGGCGCACCCGCGCCGTGACCCGACCACCGCTCGGCGTGAACTTGATGGCGTTGGAGAGGAGGTTGTCGAGCGCCTGGCCGATCCTTCCGGAGTCGACCACGAGGCGGACCGGGTCAGGGCCGACCTCGGCGTCGATCTCGATACCCTCTCGTTGCGCGTGCGGGCCCGCCGACACCACCGCCGAACGGACGAGCTCGGCGACATCGGCCTCCTCGCGATCGAGCGGGAACCGCCCGGATTCCACCTGTGCGGTGAAGAGGAGGTCGCCGACGAGGTTGAGCAGGCGCTGCGCATTGCGCTCGATGATGGACACGAACTCCTGCTGGTCGCCGGTGAGCGGCTGACCGGGATCGTTCTGGAGCAGATCGAGGAATCCGATGATCGCGCTGAGCGGGGTGCGCAGCTCGTGCGAGATCATCCCGACGAACTCGTCCTTCATCCGGGCGACCTCGACCGCCCTGGTCTCGTCGGTGAGCACGAACAGGTAGCCCTGCTGCGCACCGGCGCCGTCCTTGTGGGGGCTCACGGTCACGCGGGCGGGAACGGTCGTGCCGCCCGCGGTCGTCACCTCGATGTCACCGTCGACCGTGAGTCCTGCATCGGCCTGCGCGAACAAGGCCTGGATCCCCGGCGAGAGCCCGTCCTCGCCCGAGCGACGATCACCGGACGACGGCAGGCGGTCGGCATGCTCCGCCGCCAGCATCGACAGGACGGCGGTGGAGAAGAAGCGGTCGACGCGCACATCTTTCAGCGCCTCACCGGCCGAGAGCCCCAGCAGGCGCTCGGCCCCGGGGTTCCAGGCCGTGACGACACCCGCGCGCGTCGTGACGATCACGGCCTGCGCGGTGATCGACGACCAGACGCTCTCGAACGTATCCAGGAGCTCGCGGTACTGGCGCTCCTTGTCGCGCAGCTGCACGATCATCGCGACGTTCTCCGACAGCGCCTTGGTGCGCTCGGCCACCAGTTCCTCCGCCTGCTCGATGCGCAGACGCTGCTGTCGGGAGAGCTGGTTGATGACCGCCGCCACCGCGGCGAAGACCAGAGGGGCGACGACACCACGGAGCCACTCGGTCGAGGTGTGGGGTGGATCGGTCAGATACGGCATGAGCAGCGCGACGCAGGTGAGGCCTGCGACCACGAAGACCCAGCGGATGCCGGGTGCCGCCGCCAACCAGACCACGGGAAGGAGGATGAGAGCGGAGAAGAGAGCACCGGGGCCTCCCGTGCCGGTGCGAAAGAGGCCGAGACCGACGATGTCGAGGATCGGGATGAGCAGGACGGCCCACCCATCGTGGATCCCCCGTGCGGTGAGCACCGCGGCGAGGACGGTGGCCCCGAGAACCAGAGCGATACCGCCGACCGCCGACGCGGCATGAGTGACCGGCAGGTCCGGCACCCACCAGGTGAGCAGCCCCGCGAGGACGGCCGCGATGACCGTCGGTGCCTGCTTGAGCAACGGGCTCGGGTCGTCGAAGATCCGATACCACCGGTTCTCGGCCCGGTCGAGCGGCGTGGCCCTCATCGCTCGACCCGCCCCACGATGGCGTGCAGGTCGGCCCCGGTGATGGGCTTCGGCAGGGCGGCATCCGCCGGCGGGTAGTCGGCCGCGTCGAGCACCGAGCTGATCACGAGGAAGCAGCGAGGGAACCGGTCCTGTACCAGACGCGCGCACTCCTGCCCCGAGATCCCGGGCAGGAGCAGGTCGAGCACCGCCAGGACCGGATCGATCTCATCGAAGGCGGCGATCGCCGACTCGGCGTCGCGGGCGATGAACACGTCGAAGCCCTCGCGATCGAGATAGCGGCGCAGCAGCGCCGCCTGATCGGGGGCGTCTTCCACGACCAGGGCCAACGGCCTCCCGGTCATCGAAGGAACAGCTCTCGCACGATGACGACGGCGACGACGACGACGAGAGCGATGATCGCCTGCGGGATCAGTCGCCGCTCGCGGCGCGCATCCTCGGCGATCTCCTCCGCTTCGGTGTCGTGTGACGGTGCTGCGGTCATGAGTCCACACGTCCGATCTTCTCGGTCTTGATCCAGGAGGCGTCGGCGCGACGCCATTCTTTGATGTACGAATCCACCGTGATGGCGCAGAGCAGGGACCCGTAGCCGCAGATGTAGAGGAGCAGGCCGGCGAAGAAGCGGCCGGCAGGGAGCGGTTCCACCGCGCGAGCGAGCCAGATCCCCAGCATCGAGATCGGACCCCACAGATAGAAGATCACCGCCCAGGTGAACAACGTCTGCTCGGTGGCGCGCTGGCCGAGCGCCTGCAGAAGCGCCTGGAACAGCCACGGGAAGAGGGCGATGGCCATGAGGAGGAGCGCCCCGAGCCCGGGGAACATGATCGCCTCACGCCAGGAATGCCTCCCCGTTCGCGGGTCGAGCTGCACGGAGAAGAGTATCGAGAAGAGATAGATGCAGGCCGCCGAGATCCACATGAAGCGGAACACGAACTCGGCGATGTCGCTGTGCAGGACCAGCAGCGCGAGCATTCCCGCCGCGGCGAGGAGCATGAACGCCGGCAGCAGCAGGATAGTGAACCAGGCCAGACCGAATGAGAAGCTCCCCAGGCGATGAGTGGGGCTCGGACGGAACCACAGCTTCCGGTAGATCGATGTCAGCTGCACGTTGCCCCGCGCCCAGCGCAGGCGCTGCTTCCACAGGCTGTCGATCGTCCGCGGCTCTTCGGCCAGCACGACGGCGTGCGGCTCGAAGACCATGCGCCGCCCCTTGAGCTGACCTTCGAACGTGGTCATGGTGTCTTCTGCGAGGGTCCCCGTCGGGATGCGTCCGCCGATCGCCTCGAGGTTCGCGCGGGAATGCAGCTGCGCCCCGCCGGCGAGGCACGCGATCGCGCCGCCGACGTTCTGCACCCGGCGCGCGGAGAGCTGCCCGATCACGTACTCGATCGCGATGAAGCGCGTGAGGTAGTTGCGGTCGCGGCTGCCCTCGGCGATGTAGGCGGTCGCGGCACCGACGTCGTCGTCGGCGAGATGCCGGCTGAGCTTGCGGAGGGAGTCGCGTGCGAAGATGACGTCCGCATCCATGATGAGCACGGCTTCGGTCCACTCGTCCGCGAGCGCCACCTCGAGTCCGTGGTTGAGCGTGTGCGCCTTGCCTTCGCCGCCCTTCTCGCGCCGCAGGTGCACGACGCGTCCAGGATGTGCTGCCGCCTTCGCGGCGACGATGGTGGGTGTGTCGTCCGTGGACGCATCGTCGACGACGAAGATCCTCAGTCGCTCGCCGGGGTACTCCAGCTGGAGCAGCCGTTCGATGGCGGGGCCGATGACGAGCCCCTCGTTCCACGCCGGGATGATGACCGCGACGTTCGGGTGATACGGGGCCGCCTTGCCGTAATGGTTGCGGAAGGCGTGCAGCGGCAGCACGAGGAACTGCAACCCCGTGTTGACGACGGGCAGCGTGCCGACCAGCACGCAGAGCAGGAGGACGACGACGAGCACCGTCTGGAGCCAGGTCAGATCCGTCATGAGGAAGCCTCGATCGCGTCGAGCAGCGGGATCACGCGGGAGTATCGGCCGACATCCGCCGCTTCATGACTGTCCGTCGAGGCGACGAGCTCTCCACCCGCCCGGCGCAGGGCCGACAGCGCTTCAGGCCCGGGGCACGCCCATTTCTCGTTGACCTCCACCCGTGTCGCGGTGTCGACGGCGGCACGTGCCCAGGCCTGCGTCCGCTCCGCCCCGAGATCCTGCTCGGACAGCCCGATCTTGGGCAGGAGGGAGAAGCAGTGCGCGAGCTGGTTTCCCGGGTACCGGCGCATCGTGGCGATCAGGGCGTTCACGAGCTGGTCGAGCACGTCGTCCACCGCCCACCCTGCGGCGATCCGCTCGCGCACGACGGACGGGCCGAGCGGACCGTCGACACCGGGGTACTGATGGTCGGCGATCAGGATCCGGTCGATGCCGTCCGGCAGAGCCGGGATGTCGAGGGAGCCGGAGCTGTCGAGGATCTTCGCTTCCACACCGGTGAGCACCACGAGCCCGTCCGGCACCCGGAGAGCGCGCACGGCGGAGAGGTACTCGGGCACCCAGGTGGTGCTCTCACGCACATGGTCGACCAACCGCACCGTGCTCAGACCCGCCGCCGCCGCGGCCTCGACATTCTCGGAGAGCGTCGAGACGGCGTCGTCGGAGAAGGTCGAATGGACGTGGTGATCGCCGCGAAGCAAGGGGTGACTCACAGCTCCTCCTGGTGCCCCGCGTGGTCGGAGACCAGCACGTCCTCGACCTCGACGATCACGTCTTCCAGGAAGCGCACCGAAGCGACCTCACGGAACGGGATGTTCACCGGCAGCTCACGCCCCAGGAACAGATCCGCGACGAGCGACGGGATGTCGACCCCGGCCGCGATCGTGAGCGGCAGCGCCCCGGGGAAGCGCGGGTTGACCTCGAGCAGCACGGCACGACCGGCGCGGTCACGACGCAGCTGGACGTTCGCGACGCCCACGAGTCCGATGGCCCGCGCGATCGATGCGGCGGTCTCTTCGAGTTCGGGATCGCGCACGGTGCGTCCGGCGATCGCGACCCCCGAGTCGACCCTGGCACGGGTGCGCGGCACGGCGGCGACCACAGCACCCGCAGCATCGGCGATGACGTCGACCGAGTACTCCTCCCCCGGGAGGAAGTCCTGCACGATCAGGCCTTCGTCCGTGGGCAGCGCCTCGAGAGCGGCACGATTCGGTACGAGTCGGACGCCACGGCTTCCCGCACCCTGGCGAGGCTTGGCGAAGACCGGGAACTCCCAGTCGACGGCCTCCGCCTCGGGGCCGGCGAGGACCGTGCGGGGTGTGCGACCGGTCGGGGCGCATCGCTCGGCGAGGGCGAGCTTGTCGAGCGCGGTGTTCAACGTGTCCGCCGAGGGCGCGGCCAGGACCGCGGGGGCCAGCTCGTCCCGTCGTCCGGCGAGGGCGATGAGCTCGACATCGACCGTAGAGATCACGAGGTCCAGGGCGTCAGCTTCCACCATCCGCGCGATGGCCGGCACGAAGTCCACGTCCCGCCCCGGTGGCACCAGACGACGCTGCGCCGGGGGCACCAGATAGATGCCGCTCGCCCACCCGTCCATGTCGGCGGCGAACACGGTCAGATCGGCTCGGCGGAGGAGGGAGCGGATCACGGCCACACCTGCCGGACCTCCCGCGCCGGTCACCAGTACGCGCGTCGTCATCAGCTCTCCCGTCGGCTGAGTTCGTGGGCACCGATGAACTCCGCCGTCTCACGTACCACCTCGAGGGGTTCGACGGCTGTCCCACCCCCGAACCGCGACCAGTATCGTGCGGTCGCCGTGACGAACTCGGGTGCGAGGTACTCCCGGCTCGCGGTCTGCGAGTGGAAGCTCTCCAGGAGCCGGAGCTTCTCGTCCAGGTACTGGTCGATCCGCACGAACCGCGTGGGGCGGAAGTCGATCGTCGACGACGGGCTCTGGTAGCAGGCGACCGTGCCGACGCGCCGGGTGGCCACGATCGTGGCCTCACTCACGGCCCGGTGATCCTGGTGTCTGTCGTGACCCGAATGCGTGTAGACGATGGTGGGGCGGATCTCCTGCACCACCTCTTCGATGAGGCGCACGGTCGATCCGCCGCCGGGGATCTCGGTGTCGACGAGGTCCTTGAGGAAGAGCCGGGCGCCGAGCAACTCGGCCGCGGCCAGCGACTCGTCCTGTCGGCTGTCGGCGTCACCGCCTCTGGCACCGCGGGAGAGGGTGAGGATCGTGATCTCGTCGCCCGCCCTGGCGTGGGCCGCGAGAAGTCCGCCGACGCCGATCTCCACGTCATCGGGGTGCGCGCCGATCGCGAGCACCCGTTCCGGTTGGCGGGCCCCCTCCCGGCGCCGACGCCCCTCCTCGATCAGCCGGGTGACGGACTCGACGAGTTTGGCGTTGTCGAGCGGTTTCGTGAGGAACTCGTCCGCCTGCGCACGCAGCGCGGAGACCGCGTACTCGACGGAGACGTGGGCCGTCATCACCAGCACGGGCACGGTCGGAACCGTTCGACGCAGCTCGGCCAGCAACTCCAGGCCGCTCAGCCCCGGCATCTCGATGTCGGTCACGACGACGTCGGGGCGCTGAGCGCCGACACGCTCGACGGCGACCTGACCGTCTTCCGCGACATCGACGATGCAGCCCGCCCGCCGCTCGAGCACGGTCTTGACGAGCAGGGCGACGTCCGGATCGTCATCGACGACGAGAACGCGAGGAGAATCCTCAGGCATGGATACAGCTCTCCTTGGGGAGGTTCCCTGACCGATGGGGATCGGCCTGCGATCTCGGTGCCTTCATCACCGGAACCGCCGGGAAAGTCGAGCGGGGTATGTCGATTCTGGCATACACCACCGCCTTCCCTGCGGCTTCGTTCTCACGAGGCCGCACGTGCCGCGCGCTTCTCCTGCTGATACACCCGGATCGCCTCGTAGCGCTCTGCGGACCGAGCCCGACGCTTGGCCGCCTCCTCGTCGCGGTTCTTCGGGGGCGCCGTCGTGACGAGCTCGTCCAGGAGCACCCGGGTCGCCTGTGCGATCTCGGCGACAGCGTGATCGAACACGGCTCGATTGGCACGGGACGGTGCCGTCGTCCCGGCGATCTTGCGCACGAACTGCAGGGCTGCGTCGTGGCACTCGTCGTCGGTCGCGGCAGGCTCGAGGTTGTTGAGCGGGACGATGTTTCGGCACATACCCGCACGCTACGCCTGGGGCCGCGTCGGCGGAAGAGTCCGTGCGACCGTGCCGCGTCCGGAGGGGATGGTGCGGGCGTCGACGGCGGGTACACCACGACGAGGAGGGACCGAATACCGCGGTATCCGGTCCCTCCTCGTCTGCAGGGGTTACTTCTTGTAGTTCGGTGCCTCGACCACGATCTGCACGTCGTGCGGGTGCGACTCCTTGAGCCCCGCCGAGGTGATGCGGACGAACTTGCCCCGCGTCTTGAGCTCTTCGATGGTGCGCGCGCCGACGTAGAACATCGACTGCCGGAGACCTCCGACCAGCTGATAGGCCACGGCGGCGAGCGGCCCGCGATACGGGACCTGCCCTTCGATGCCCTCCGGGATCAGCTTGTCGTCGCTCGGGACGTCGGCCTGGAAGTAGCGGTCCTTGGAGTACGAGGTCTGCTTGCCGCGCGTCTGCATCGCACCCAGCGAGCCCATGCCGCGATACTGCTTGAACTGCTTGCCCGATTGGAAGACGATCTCGCCGGGCGACTCGTCGGTGCCGGCCAGGAGCGAACCGAGCATCACCGCATCGGCGCCGGCAACGAGGGCCTTCGCGATGTCGCCCGAGTACTGCAGACCACCATCGGCGATCACCGGGACACCGGCGGGACGAGCGGCGAGCGACGCCTCGTAGACGGCCGTGACCTGGGGCACGCCTACACCCGCGACGACGCGCGTGGTGCAGATGGATCCGGGTCCGACGCCGACCTTCACCGCGTCAACGCCGGCGTCGACCAGCGCCTGCGCACCTTCCCGGGTCGCCACGTTCCCCCCGATGACGTCGATGTGCTCGAACGATGTGTCGGCCTTCAGACGGCGGACGAGGTCGATCACGCCCTGGGACTGTCCGTTGGCGGTATCGACGACCAGCACGTCGACCCCCGCGTCACGCAGCGCCTCCGCGCGCTCCCACGCGTCTCCGAAGAAGCCGATGGCCGCACCGACGCGGAGTCGCCCCTGGTCGTCCTTGGTCGCGAGCGGGTACTTCTCGCTCTTGTCGAAGTCCTTGATGGTGATCAGCCCTGCGAGCTTGCCGTCGCCATCGATCAGCGGCAGCTTCTCGACACGGTGCTTGGCGAACAGGGCGATGACCTCGCCGGCGGCGACGCCGACCGGAGCGGTCACGAGGTTCTCCCGCGTCATGACGTCTTTGACGAACGTGCTCTGACGCTCGAAGCCGGAGACGAAGCGCATGTCGCGGTTGGTGATGATGCCGACGAGCTTGCCCTCGTCGTCCACGACGGGGAGACCCGAGATGCGGTACTTCGCGCACAGGTTGTCGACCTCTTCGACCGTGGCGTCCTGCGTGGTCGTGATGGGGTCGGTGATCATGCCCGACTCGCTGCGCTTGACGCGGTCGACGTGCGCGGCCTGATCCGCGATGGAGAGGTTGCGGTGGAGGATGCCGATGCCGCCCTCACGCGCCATCGCGATCGCCATGCGCGACTCCGTCACGGTGTCCATCGCGCTCGACAGCAGCGGGGTGGCGACCGAGATGCGCCGCGTGATCCGCGACGAGGTGTCCGCCTCGCTGGGGATCACGTCGGTGTGCCCAGGCAGGAGCAGCACGTCATCGTACGTCAGTCCGACGAAGCCGAAGGGATCGTGCTGTTCCATGGATTCTCCTTCTGCGCGTGTCGCGCATGTCCGAGTGCGAGGGGGTGGTCGACGTCGGCCGTTCGCGGGGCAGCGGCCCGTATGAAGATTCTAAGCGAGACACGCCCGAGAACATTCCCAGATCCCCGTCGTTACCGGACCGTTGGCCCCGACGGTAGGTGATTCGCCGATCGCGCATTACGCTCAAGTGCGTCGTCCATCCCCGCGGTCGAACCCGACGCCGCGGAGACACAGCACTCAAAGTGGAGGTTGCGTGGGACCCACAACAATCGCCGTGCATCGAAAGCGCCCCTGGCTGGTCGCCTTCCTCGGTATCCTCATGGCGCTCAGCGCCGTCTTGCTCCTGCCCCCTTCATCGGCCTCGGCCGAGACGACGGACGACGGACAGGAGATCACCGACTTCTACTTCGCCGGCGTCGTCACCAACGCGGACGAGCCCGTCGAAGGCGTCGTCATGTCCATCGAGGGCAACGGCTTCGAGGCCGAGACCGAGACCGACGCCGAGGGCAAGTGGCGCCTGTACGTGCCCGAGAAGGAGACGTACACCCTCACGGTCGACGAATCCACGCTTCCGGACGGAGTGATCGTCGACGCGACCCAGCTCCCCGAAGGCATCCAGCCCGTGTCGGGGACGACGGCCTCGTTCGAACTCGAATTCGGCCTCACCGGGACCAAGATCGTCAACTTCTTCCTCGGTGCCGGCGAACGGGTGACGGTCTCGTTCCTCGATCAGCTCCTCTCGCGCATGGTGGGCGGACTGAACTTCGGTCTCCTGCTCGGCCTCGCCTCGATGGGCGCCGCGCTGATCTACGGGACCACCCGCCTGTCGAACTTCGCCCACGGTGAGATGGTCACGTGGGGCGCGGTGGTCATGCTGCTCTTCACCACGTTCTGGAACCTTCCGCCCTGGCTCGGCATCCTCGCCGCGGTCGTGGGCGGTGCGGCACTCGGCTGGGCCCTGGATGCGGGGATCTGGAAGCCTCTGCGCCGCCGAGGCCTGGGTGTCGTCCAACTGATGATCGTGAGCATCGGCCTCTCCCTCGCCCTGCGCTACGGCATGCAGTACATGATCGGCGGGAGCACCTACCAGCTGCCGGGCGCGAGTCCCGAGCCGATCAAGCTCGGGCCCATCTCGCTCTCCTACATCGACATGATCGCGATGGCGACGAGCATCATCGTGATCCTCGGCGTGGCCTTCTTCCTCACCAGGACCCGCACCGGAAAGGCGACCCGAGCGATCTCGGACAACCCGCAGCTGGCCGCCGCATCGGGCATCGACGTCGACAAGGTGATCCGCACGGTGTGGATCCTGGCCGGCACGCTCGCGGCGATCTCCGGCATCCTGTGGGCGTACTTCCGCCCCGGGGTCAAGTGGGACATGGGCATGCAGATGCTGCTGCTGATGTTCTGTGCGATCACGCTCGGCGGTCTCGGCTCCGCGATCGGCGCCCTGATCGGCTCGATCATCGTCGGCCTCGCGGTCGAGGTGTCGACCTTGTTCGGCGTACCGACAGACCTCAAGTACGCGACAGCACTGGTCGCACTGATCGTGATCCTGCTGGTGCGACCGCAGGGCATCCTCGGGCGCAAGGAAAGGTTGGGCTGACGCATGGACTTCGGCAGTATTTTCGGCAACACCGCCTCCTATCTCTTCAGCCCGACGACGATCGCCTACGCGCTCGCGGCAACGGGCCTCGCCGTGCACTTCGGATACACCGGACTGCTCAACTTCGGCATGGCGGCCTTCATGGCCATCGGCGCCTACGGCTATGCGATCTCGATCCTGACGTTCGGCTTCCCCTGGTGGGCGGCGCTTCTGGTCGGCCTGCTCGGCGGGGCGGTGTTCGCTCTCGTGCTCGGTATCCCCACCCTCCGTCTGCGCGCCGACTATCTGGCCATCGCGACCATCGCGACCGCCGAGGTGGTGCGCCTGTTGTTCGTGACCGAGCTGTTCAAGGACTGGACGAACTCGGCGGGCGGACTCTCGGGCTATCACCAGAGCTTCCGCGATGCGAACCCGTTCCCTCCCGGCACCTACGGCTTCGGACCGTGGACCTACAACGCGACGGACCTCTGGGTCCGAGTCGTCGGTCTGATCAGCCTCGCGGTCGCGGTGCTCGTGGTGTGGGCGCTCATGCGCAGCCCGTGGGGTCGTGTGCTCAAGGGCATCCGCGAGGATGAGGACGCGGTGCGCTCGCTCGGCAAGAACGTCTTCGCCTACAAGATGCAGGCCCTCGTGGTGGGTGGCGTGATCGGTGCCCTCGGCGGCGTCGTGTTCATCCTGCCGTCCGCGGTGATCCCCGGCAGCTACTCCACGTCGCTGACGTTCTTCCTGTGGACGATCCTCCTCCTCGGAGGTGCGGCGACCGTGCTCGGACCCACACTCGGCGCCGTGCTGTTCTGGGTGGTGTTCGCCTTCCTCGGCGCGCTCCTCCCCGCGATGGCGAACGCCGGCTACCTCCCGATGTCCAGCGCGCAAGCCGACGTCGTGCGGTACATCGTGATCGGTGTCGTGCTGATGCTGATCGTCATTTTCCGCCCCCAGGGCATCCTCGGAAACAAGAGGGAGATGACCTTTGTCAAGTAACGACGACGCGGCGGTCACGCCCGCGAAGACCACACCCCGCGCCAAGACCGGCGGTCTCGCCGCCGGTCCCGCAGCCCCCGGGGTCAAGAAGGTCGACCCGATCCTCATCGCCGATGCCGTGGAGCGCCGCTTCGGCGGCCTCACCGCGGTCGACGTCGATCACCTGGAGATCCCTCGCGGGGCGATCACCGCCCTGATCGGTCCGAACGGTGCCGGGAAGACGACCCTGTTCAACCTGCTGTGCGGCTTCGACAAGCCGAACGCCGGCACCTGGTCGTTCGACGGCAAGAACCTCTCGGGCATCCCCTCCTTCAAGGTCGCGAGGATGGGACAGGTGCGCACGTTCCAGCTGACCAAGTCGCTGTCGCTGCTCACCGTGCTCGAGAACATGAAACTCGGCGCGAAGGACCAGCGCGGCGAAGGGTTCTGGGCGGGCTTGTTCCCCTTCCTCTGGCGCACGCAGGACCAGGAGATCGAGGCGCGCGCGCACGAACTCCTCACCCGCTTCAAGCTCGATGCCAAGGAGCAGGACTTCGCGGCATCGCTCTCGGGCGGTCAGCGCAAGCTCCTCGAGATGGCCCGCGCCCTCATGAGCGATCCGACCCTGGTCATGCTCGATGAGCCGATGGCCGGCGTCAATCCCGCCCTCACGCAGTCCTTGCTCGAGCACATCCTCGACCTCAAGGAGCAGGGGATGACCGTGCTGTTCGTCGAGCACGACATGCACATGGTCCGGCACATCGCCGACTGGGTGGTCGTGATGGCCGAGGGGCGGGTCGTGGCCGAGGGGCCGCCCGACCAGGTCATGGAGGACCCCGCCGTCGTGGACGCCTACCTCGGGGCGCACCAGGATCTCGATCTCGGTGCCGTCACCGGTCGCCTCCCCGTGATCTCGGAGGAGGACGCGATCCGCATCCGGGAGAAGATCGAGACCGAGGTCGAGGCCGAAGAAGAGGCCGAGGACATCGAGGAGAAGAAGTCATGACCGACGCCCCCGTCGAACGCAACGAGATCAAGAACGACGACGTCATCGTCGAGCTGACCGATGTGCACGCCGGCTACCTGCCGGGAGTGAACATCCTCAACGGAGC
The DNA here is from genome assembly GCF_004337555.1 of Microbacterium sp. PI-1. Classification (NCBI taxonomy): domain Bacteria; kingdom Bacillati; phylum Actinomycetota; class Actinomycetes; order Micrococcales; family Microbacteriaceae; genus Microbacterium; species Microbacterium sp. PI-1. The sequence goes on from NZ_SJYZ01000011.1 coordinate 105,511, forward strand.
CAACCTCGTGGCCCACAAGGGTGAGTTGATCGGCATCATCGGACCGAACGGCGCCGGCAAGTCCACCCTGCTCAAGGCGATCTTCGGCATGGTCGAGATCCGCTCGGGCGACGTCACGGTGAAGGGCGAGAGCATCGTGGGCCTCAAGGCCGACAAGCTCGTCCGCCGTGGTGTGGCTTTCGTGCCGCAGACGAACAACGTGTTCCCGTCGCTCACGATCCAGGAGAACCTGGAGATGGGGCTTTACCAGAACCCGAAGATCTTCGCCGAGCGCCTCGAGTTCGTGAGCAGCATCTTCGCCGAGCTCGGCAAGCGCCTGAAGCAGCGCGCCGGATCGCTCTCGGGCGGTGAGCGGCAGATGGTCGCGATGTCCCGGGCGCTCATGATGGACCCCTCCGTGCTGCTGCTCGACGAGCCGTCGGCCGGCCTCTCCCCCGTGCGGCAGGACGATGCCTTCATCCGGGTCTCCGACATCAACAAGGCCGGCGTGACGACGATCATGGTGGAGCAGAACGCCCGGCGCTGCCTGCAGATCTGCGACCGCGGTTACGTGCTCGATCAGGGCAAGGATGCCTACGAGGGTTCCGGTCGCGAGCTGTTGAACGATCCGAAGGTCATCGGCCTCTACCTGGGGACGCTCGGGACCGACGCCGCCTGACGTTCCGGTCGCGAAAAGGCTCGGTATCCGCGTGGATACCGAGCCTTTTTGCGACCGGAGCAGGGTGACCGCACAGAAGAAGGCCCCGGATGGCGTGCATCCGGGGCCTTCCTGTGCGCGATTACTTGATGCGCGAGGTGACGTTGTCGGCGTCGAACTCGTAGACGCCGATCGCGGCGCCCTTCGGGTCGTTGTTCTCGTCGAACGTGATGTCGCCGGAGAGGCCGTCGTAGTCCGCGGTGCCGCCGCCGTTGATGATGTCGGCGCACTCCGCGAACGTGGAGCACTTCTCGCCATCGCCGTCGCCACCGGAGACGGTGCGCATCTGCTCCGCCATGTCCGCACCCTCGACCGAGCCGGCGGCCAGAGCCGACAGCGCCATCAGGACCACGGCGTCGTACGCCTCGGCGGAGTACGTCACGGCGTCGATCGGGTCGTTGCCGTCAGCCGTCCAGACCTCGTTCAGCTGGTCGAGGAAGTCCTGCGGCAGCTCGGCGCCGGCGCGGGTGCCCTTCGAGCCCTCGAGGCTGACCGGGATGTCGGTGCCCCAGTCCTTGAGGTTGCCGTCGACGAGGTACAGCGACCCGGTGTCGACCCCGGCGTTGCCGAGGAGCGGCGCGATGGTCGCGAACTGGTCGTACGACACGACGGCCACGGCGTCGGGGTTCGCCGCAGCGATCTCCGAGACCTGCGCGTTGAACTGGCCGTCACCCTGGTTGTAGGACGCATCCGCGACGACCTCGCCGCCGGTGCTCTCGAACGTCGCCTTGATGGCTTCGAAGAGACCGGTGCCGTACGGGTCGTTCTGGTAGATGATGCCGAGCGTCTTGTGACCGTCCTCGGCGATCTCGTTGCCGAGGACCTCGCCCTGGAGGTTGTCGCTCGGTGCCGTGCGGAAGTACAGCGGGTTGATGCCCGTGAAGTCCGGGGACGTGTTCGACGGCGAGACGGTGAGGATGCCCGCACCGGCGTTGCCGTCGAGGATGAGCTTGGTGACGCTCGACGATGCGGCACCGACCATGGCCGTGATGCCGGCGTTCTGCAGGTTGGTGATCGAGGTCTCATACGCCTTGTTGTCGAGGTCGCCCTCGTCGGCGGTGGTGAGGTCGATGGTCACGCCGGCGTCAGCCTCGTTGATCTGGTTGACGGCCAGCTGGACACCGGCCTCCATCGGAGCGCCGAGGAACGCGAGCGAACCGGTCGCGGGCAGGAGCGAGCCGAGCTTGAGCGTCAGATCGACGGCCGGCTTCTCACCACCCTCGCTCGGCTCGGCGTTCGGCGTGCTGCTGCAGCCGGCGACGACGATGGCGGATGCGCTGATCAAAGCGATCCCGGCGAAGACCTTCGCGGTGCGCGAGCCCTTCAGTGCGTTCATGATGCTCCCTTGCGTAACTGAACGTGGATTGTGACCACAGGCGGGTGCTCTAACACTAGGCCGTGATACCCGCGTGCAGGGATCGCAAGTATCTCGGTGCGTTAACGATCCGAGACCGGGTTCGGGCGGAGAAGAGACCCGGGTTCAGACGAGTTCGGTCGCAGCGATCCGACGGCCGCGGCGCCCGGCGAGCAGCAGATCGACGAGGAACACGGCGATGGCGATCCAGACGAGGATGAATCCCGCCCAGCGCTCCGGCGGCATCGGCTCTTTCAGGACGACGGCGCCGATGAGGAACTGCATCACCGGGGTGATGAACTGGATCATGCCGATCACCGTGAGGTTGATCCGCCGGGTTCCCGCGGCGAACAACAGCAGCGGTACCGCCGTCGCGACTCCCGCGAGCGCCAGCAGCAGAGCGTGCACCCCTCCGTTCGCGCCCATCGTGATGCCCGCCGGCGTCATCGACACCACGATCAGCTGCGCGACGGCGATCGGGATCAGCCAGAACGACTCGAGGGTGAGCCCGCTGACGGCATCGACCGCCGGACCGATCTTCTTCTTGATGAGTCCGTAGATACCGAAGGATGCGGTCAGCGAGAGCGCGATCCACGGGAAGGCACGGTAGGCCACGATGATCACGACGACGGCGATCGCGGCGATGGCGATCGCGGCCCACTGCAGCCGGCGGATGCGTTCCTTCAAGACGAAGACCCCGAGCAGCACCGTGGTGATCGGATTGATGAAGTAGCCCAGGCTCGTCTCGATCACGTTGTCGCTGAGGGTTCCGATCAGGAACACCTGCCAGTTGACGTAGATCAGGAGCCCGGCGAGCGCCGTCCAGCCGAGCAGGCGGGGCTGCCGGAGGATCGCTCGGAACGCGGCCCACCCGCGGGTGACGGTGAGCAGCAGGAGGCAGAACACGAACGACAGCAGCACCCGCCAGGCGACGACCTCCCACGGCCCGGTCGGTGCGAGCAGGAGGAAGTAGAGCGGAAGCACGCCCCAAAGCAGGTAGGCGGCTCCGGCGTACGCGACCCCCGCGGTCCGGGTGGCGCGGGTCGTCTCAGGGGTCACCGCACAACACTAGCGCCGGGAATGCAGAAGGGGCCCGGATGCCGAAGCATCCGGGCCCCTTCGAGGACCTCGACCCTGCCCCTCGGAGGGGCCGGATCAGGTTCCGCAGATCAGCGGACGACGACCGCCAGGACGTCGCGAGCGGACAGGACGAGGAACTCGTCTGCACCGAACTTCACCTCGGTGCCGCCGTACTTGCTGTAGAGCACGCGGTCGCCGACGGCGACGTCGATCGGAACACGGTTGCCGTTGTCATCGATACGGCCGGGGCCGACCGCCACGACCTCGCCCTCCTGGGGCTTCTCCTTGGCGGTGTCGGGGATGACCAGGCCACTCGCGGTGGTCTGCTCGGCCTCGACCTGCTTGATGACGATCCGGTCCTCGAGCGGCTTGATGGAAACCGACACGGTCTACCTCTTCTTTCTTGACGCTGACACGAAAGACTTGTTCGCACTCTCAACCCGAGAGTGCTAATGCCAGTGTAGGCGGTGTGCTGGCACTCACGCAATGCGAGTGCCAGCACACCCGCTCGACACGGCTCCGCGCGTGGCGGGGAATTAGGCTGAGGGCGTGGAGATGTCCGAGCTGCGCGCCCTGCTGACCCCCGCCGGTCTCGAACTCCTCGACGCGGTCGGGACGGTCGGATCGAGTGTCGACGTCGCTCGCGCGGTCTCGAGGCTGCGCGCCGCCGGTCACTCCCCCGACCTGGTCTCCGCGGTCGTCGGACAGGCTCACCTGCGATCCAAGGCTGCCGCCAAGTTCGGACCGTTCGCCGGACGCATGCTGTTCACCCGGGCGGGCCTGGAGCAGGCCACCAGGCTCGGAGTCGCCGCTCGCCACGCGCAGCGGATCCGCAGCGCGGGATTCACGGCTGTCGCCGACCTCGGCTGCGGGATCGGCGGCGACGCGCTGGCTTTCACCGGCGCCGGGCTCGACGTGCTGGCGGTCGACGCCGATGAGGTCACCGCCGCGATCGCCGCCTACAACCTCGCGCCGTTCGGTGACGGCGCAGTGGTGCGCCATGACACCGCCGAAGACGCCTTCGAGACGATGCCCGCCGCCGACGACCGGGCGATCTGGATGGATCCCGCCCGACGCACCTCCGGTCACGGGGAGACGCGGCGCGTGTCGGCCGACGACTACTCCCCCTCCCTCGACTGGGCGTTCGACGTCGCACGCCGCGTGTCCACGGGCATCAAGCTCGGCCCCGCGCACGACCGAGATGCGCTGCCCGCCGACGCGGAGTCGCAGTGGGTGAGTGCCGACGGCAGTGTCGTCGAGCTCGTGGTGTGGAGCGGCGCCCTCGCCCGTGAGGGGGTTCGCCGCGCGGCCCTGGTGATCCGCGACGACCGGTCTCACGAGCTCACCGCACCCGCAGATGCCGTCGATGAGCCGGTGCGTGAGCTCGGCGCCTTCCTGCACGAACCCGACGGTGCCGTCATCCGTGCGCGTCTGATCGGCGATGTGGCCAGGAGCCTCGACGCCGGGATGCTCGACGAGCACATCGCCTACCTGACCTCCGATTCGGCGCTGACGAGCCCCTTCGTGCAGTCCTTCCGCGTGCGCGAGACGATGCCGGCGAACCCCAAGGCGATCAGCACAGCGCTGAAGGCGCACGGCATCGGCCGACTCGAGATCAAGAAGCGTGGGGTCGACGTCGACCCGGCGGCCTTCCGCAAGAAGCTCACGCTGCGGGGAGACCAGGAGGCGACGCTGATCCTCGCCCGCATCGGCGATCGACGCGTGGCGATCCTCGCCGACCGGGTCTCCGCCGCGAGCTGATCCGTTTTCAGCTGCCGGTTCCCGCCCCCGGCGGTGCGATCTCGATCGGGTCTCCGGGTGGCGCCTCGACGAAGAACGACTCGCCCGGCGGGACGGTGGCGACGGGCACGCCCTCGGCGACCACCAGATACGCGTTCTGCTGCCCCGTGAACCTCAGCTCGAGCGCCGTGATCGTCGCCCTGCCGTCGCGCGTGTCGTCGTCGACGACCTGCGTGGCGAGCCCTCCTTCCACCGCCGTCTCGAACGGTACGCACGCCATGGGTCCGCCCGCGTCGACGATCAGGCACCTGTCCGTCGTGCCCTGCGCCGAGAGGCGGTCGGCGAGCCAGACCGGCTCCCCCCGGAACATGGTGATCAATGAGAGCCCGAAGCCGAAGCCGTCCGCTGCCAGCTCCTCGGCGCGATCGCGCACCTCTTCCGGGAACTCCGCCGCCAGCGACGACGGTCCGCCCCAGCGCTGGATCCCCACCATCGGCTCACCGTCGACCGACAGGCGCAACGTGGCGATGACCGTCTCCACGCCGAAGGCCCCGTCGCCGGAAGACTCCTCACCGATCGTCCCGTCCGCTTCCACGGGGAGAACCGCGGTCAACCCGTTGTCGACCTCGTCGACGGGGAGGCAGTCCGTCTGCTCCCGACCGCTCACATCGAGGACCATGCAGCTCAGGGCGCCGTCCTCCCTGGTCGCGTACCAGACCAGGGCGTCGTCCGACTCGGCGATCGCACGGACGGAGCCGGGATCGAACGTCGAGGCCGAGAGTTCGGCGCGTCGCTGCTGCTGCTCTCCGGTCAGGGGAATACTCGCGACCCGCGGCGAGAACAGTGCCCAGCCGGCTCCGATGCCGACCGCGAGCACGACGGCGACCCCCGCGATCGCAGCCACGACGTGCTGCCGCAGCGCGCCCCGGCGAGGCACGGGTTCGTCGCTGACGGCAGGCGCGACCGGCACGGAAGGTTCGACCGACGCGTCCGCAGGCGCTTCTTCCGCAGCGGGATCCTCGTCGTCCGCCGAGGGATCTGCACCGGCTTCGTCGACTGCCGACGGCGGGGACTCGATCGGAGAGCGGCGTTGCTCCTCCAGCTCGCGCAGGCGCTCGGCCTCCCCCTCCGTCAGCCGTGTCCCGCGGCCGTAGGCCCGCTGCTGCAGCGCCCGAAGCTCCTCGGCGTCAGTCCTCGGCTGCACCGGCGGCGTCCGCTTCGTGGGTGATGACGAGGTAGCCGGCGCCCGTGCTCGAGGCCAGTTCGAAGTGCGTGACGGCACCGGAATCGGCGTCGACGACGTTGAGGACCAGACTCGCCCCCTGCTCCTGCATCGTCTCGGGATCGAGGCACGTCTGCGGGGAATCGTCGGTGGATCCGTCGTAGATCAAACAGGAGTTCTGCGAGTCACGCTCCACGGCGGTCCAGAGCGGGACGTCGCCGTCGTAGCCGACCACCCAGAGGGAACCGGCGTCGAAGCCCTCGCGCGTCAGTCGCGCCGCGGTCTGCGACTCCTCCTCGTTCGCATACGTGATCCCCGTCTGCGTCGGATCGTAGTCGTACGAGTTCACCGCGACGGCAGGCTCACCCGACGCGGTGAAGAGCATCTGCGCGCTGATCTGCCGCTGCAGGTCTTCTTCGGAGCGCACCGTGATCGAACCGTAGATGCCCTGCGCGGACACGGACTCCGTCTCGTCGCAGTTGGGCAGGGTCACATCGCCCGTGCTCAGGATCAGACACGTGCGCTCGCGACCGTCCTTCGTCGCGGTCCAGATGACCGCTCCCTCCTCCACTCCGAGCGCACGGACCGAGCCGGGATCGTAGTCCCCACCCGCGACGAGGTCGTCCTCCCACTGCTGCTGCTCAGGGGACAGCGCGACGGGTGCGTCGTGGGACCGACCGAAGGCGAGCCACCCCACGCCCAACCCGACCAGGAGTACGGCCACGGTGGCGAAGGCGACCGGTCGCCAGTGCGATCGCGTCACGGCGAGCAACGACCGTAGGGACGATCCCGGTGAGGCGTGTGCCTCCGCGATCGGCTCGGACATCTCGCCTCCCGACCGAGCCGCCGTCGAGGGCTCATCGCGGCGCTCACCCGGCGACGGCCCGACGGAGTCCGTCCCATCGACGTGCGGCGCGTGTGGGAGCTGCGCCGGCTCCTCGACCTGCGTCGGCTCCTCGCTCTTCGGCGCAGCGGCCGAGGTCCGCCGGCGGTCCTCGAGTTCGCGGAGCCGCACCGCCTCAGCGGCCGTCAGTGCGGAGTCGCGGCCATAGGCCCGTGCGTGCAGGGAGCGCAGCTCCTCCGATTCCTCGGCGTCGAGCATCCGGTCACCCGAGCTTCTCGAACTGCATGCCCGCCCAGACCAGCCATCCCAGACTGTAGACGGTCGCACAGAGACCCAGCACGAGCGCCCACCGCGCGATCGCCCGACTCTCGACCGGGCGACGCAACGACATGGCCGCGGCGATGACCGCGACGATCGCGACGGGGATCCCCCAGCCGACGAAGAACGAGGCTCCGAGCGCGACGATCGCCGCCAGCAGTGCCCACGGAGCGAGTCGAGTGTCGTCGATGGGCGAGGCATCGTTCGACGGCTCCCACTCCACGTCGTCTCGCGCGTCGATGTCGGGACCGCTCGCGACCACGGGTTCGATGCCGACGGGGCCGGTGGGGAACTTGGCATACCCCTCCCGGCGGGCTCCGGGAAGCCGCGCGGCCGCAGCCGGATGCTGCTCGACCTGCTCGCTCGGGCTCTCGATGCGCGTCGGCGGGGTGGGTGAGGCCTTCGCCTCGGCCGCACCCGAGGTGTCGCTCATGCGGGCGCCCCCTCCGCGATCTGGATCTCGGTCACCGGAAGGGTCGAGTCCGCGCCGAACGTCAAGCGCGACGGCGGACGCCCCGAGGAGATCAGCTCCGACGCCAGGGCCGCGATCATGGCGCCGTTGTCGGTGCACAGCGAGAGAGGGGGAATGCGGACGGTGACGCCGGCCTCGGCGGCACGTCGGAGGGCGACCTCGCGCAGGCGCCGGTTCGCGATCACCCCGCCGCCGAGGAGCAGTCTCGGCACGCCGAGATCCGCGCAGGCGGCGAGCGCCTTGGTCACGAGCACATCGACGACGGCCTCACGGAAGCTCGCGGCGACGTCTGCCACCGGCACCTCGACCCCCTCCGCTTCGCACCGCTCGACCCAGCGGGCCACGGCCGTCTTCAGTCCGGAGAACGAGAAGTCATAGCGATGCTTCGCCAGATCGGAGGCCCGGGAGAGACCACGGGGGAAGCGGATAGCCTCCGGATCGCCATCGGCCGCCGCGCGGTCGATCTCGGGACCACCCGGGTAGGGCAGCGAGAGGAGCCGGGCGACCTTGTCGAAGGCTTCGCCTGCGGCGTCGTCCATGGTCTCGCCGAGCAGTTCGACGTCGGTCGTGAGATCGCGGACGTGCAGCAGCGAGGTGTGCCCACCGGATACCAGCAGGGCGATCGTCGGATACTCGAGCGGTGCGGAGCCGCCGGTCAGGATGTCGGCGGCGATGTGGCCGACGAGGTGATTGACGGCATACAGCGGTTTGTCGATCGAGACAGCGAGGCCCTTCGCCGCGCCCACGCCCACCATCAGCGCGCCCGCGAGACCAGGACCGCTCGTGACGGCCACCGCGTCGAGCTCGTCCAGGCCCACACCCGCTTCGGCGAGCGCCGCATCGATGGCGGGTTGGAGCGCCTCGAGATGCGCCCGGGCCGCGACCTCGGGCACGACGCCGCCGTAGCGGGCGTGCTCGTCCATGCTCGACGCGATCGTGTTCGACAGCAGGGTGCGCCCGCGGACGATTCCGATGCCGGTCTCGTCGCAGCTCGTCTCGATGCCGAGGACCAGAGGCTCGTTCATGCCGTCGCCTCCTCGGACTGGTCTCGCGCGATCGGGTGGCGGCGCAGGTCCAGGCGCATCACGATCGCGTCCACATCATCCGGCTGATAGTAGCGGGGACGACGGCCGATCTCGGTGAAGCCTTCGGCAAGGTAGAGACCCTCGGCCGCGGGGTTGTCGGCCCTGACCTCGAGGAACACCTCGCCGGCACCGCGCTCCGCCGCGGCGGCGAGCAGCGCACGCAGGAGCGCCCGGCCACGGCCCTGGCCGCGATATCCGCTGAGGAGCGCGATGGTCTGGATATCGGCGTCGGCGCTCCCGCGCAGGGCCCGCACCCCTCCGTAGCCGATCACACTCCCCTCGTGCTCATCGACCAGGTACCGGCCGTGCAGGCTGGCGAGCTCGGACGCCATGGTCTCCCGGCTCCAGGCATCGGTCGGGAAGGAGCGGTTCTCGATCATCATGATCGCGTCGAGGTCGTCGGGCACGGCGTCGCGGAGGGTCACGTCCCCACCTTCTTCGGGGCACCGGGCAGCGTCACATCCGGGTTCCGCAGATAGAGGGGCTCATCGTCCGTCAACACACGGCCGGCGGCGAGGGCGCGCGCGCCGACCCGGGCGAGGTCCCGCGCGGAGAGCGTCGCGACGTCGATGCGTCGGATGCCGTCGAGGTGTGCGTCGGCGTCCGCCGCGCGCACCAGGACCGTCTCGGCGACGACGTGCGGAATCCCGTCGGCGTCGATCCCGTCGAAGACCGTGATCGCGACCTCGCGTCGGCGCGCGTCGGTGACGACGGCGAACGGCCCCGTCTCGGTCTCGGTCGCGGTGAGCGCGGCCGCGAAATGGCTGGGCACCGCGATCACGGGGATGTCGCGTCCGAGCGCGAAGGCTCGTGCCGCGGCGATGCCGATCCGCAGTCCGGTGAACGGTCCGGGTCCCATGCCGGCGACGACGTGGGTCACCGCTCCAGCTCCGGCCTGTCTGAGCACCTCGACCAGCAGGTCGCCGATGATCTCGGCATGGCCGAGCGGGTCGGCTGCACTCGCCTCGGCGCGGAGGTCCCCGTCGGCATCGATGAGGGCCACAGCGGTACCCAGGGAGGTGTCGACGGCGAGGATCACCCTTCCAGATTAGCCGTGGTTCCGCTGGGAGAACGGCCTGGACCGGCCGGGAACGACGGCTCAGCCCAAGGGTGCGCGCAACGGATAGTCCTGGTCCTCGAGGATCACCTGCGACGCGGCCCCCGTCGTACGGTTCACGATCACCGGCGCGAGCAGGTTCACGCTCACGCCCTCCGCCGACGGGTGGGCGACCACGAGGATCAGTGCATCTTCGGCCTCGCGGAGAGCGAGTGCGTCGGCCTGCTCGTCGGTGAGGATCGGCGCGTACTCGCTCAGCACCGTCCGTGGATCGACGAGGTAGAGCCGCAGCTCCGCGTCCTGCACGGCCCGCATCGCGAACAGTCCGTCGGCGCCGTCGACCGGGGCCAGGGCGAAGTCGACATGCGGCGCGAGTCCGGGAGGCGGGGCGAGGAAAGTCAGCGCCGCGGTCATCGGAGGAAGTCCATCAGCGACGGCTGGAGCACCCGCGCGTTCACCGCGAGCGCGGAGCGATACACGAGTTCCTGCGCCTGGAGGCGCACGAGCACTTCGATCGAATCGACGTCCTCGACCGCCGTGCGGCGGGACTCGAGGGACACGGAATTCTGCACTGCCGCCTCCTTGGCGCGTTCGATCTGAGATTGACGGGTGCCCACCGACCCCTGGACCCCGAGCATGGCCGTGCGACGCGCGTCGATCTCCGCGAGTCGCGGTCCGACGTTGGTGCCGGAGCGGAGATCGGCGACGATCCGGTCCACCAACGCGAACACCGAGTCGTCCCCGGTTCCGAAGACGGCGGCGCCATCGGTGTCGACGCGCACAGAGGCACCGTCGGAGACCCGTCGGGTCACCTCCGCGCCCGGTACGCCACTGTGGCTGTAGTCGGCGGCGAAGGCTGCCGTGTCCGACGTTCCCGCGAACACGGAGCGTCCGAGCAGCCGGGTGTTCGCCTGGGCGAAGAGCTCCTCGCGGAGGCCTTCGAGTTCCACGGCCAGTGCTTCCTTGGCCACGGCGTCGAGCGCGCCGTCGTTCGCACCCTGCGCGGTGAGGTCGCGGACCCGCCCGAGCAGTGAGGTGCTCGCGGTGATCGCCCCGTCGGCCGCCGTGACCCAGGCGAGTCCGTCGTCGATGTTGCGCGCGTACTGGTCGTTCCGTCGCTGCTCGGCGTGAAGCGCGAGCGCGGCTGCCGCGGCGGCCGGGTCATCGGACGGCGCGGCGAAGGCACGCTGCGAGGTGGCCTGCTCCTGCAGACGCGCGAGCTCGGAGAGGTTGGACTGCAGCTGCCGCATGGCCGTCTGCGTCATGGCCGAGGAGGTGACTCGAGAGATCATGATGCTCCTTCGATCAGCGTCCGACGAGACCCGTGCGGTTGATGAGCACGTCGAGCGCTTCGTCCACCGCGGTCATCACCCGGGCCGCGGCCTGATAGGCGGTCTGGTAGGTGAGCAGACTGATGGTCTCCTCGTCGCCGTCGACGGCGGCGACGGACTGCTGCGCGCCGACCGCCGCGACCGCGGCCGCGTCGGACACCTTCGCGCGCTGCACATCGGCCGCCGTCGCCACACCGAACCGGGTGACATGGTCGGACCAGAGCGCGTCGGGCGAGGTCGCGCTCCGCCCGATCTGGGAGATCAGGTCGGCGTTGCTCGCGTCCCAGGCACCGGCACCCGGCGCGGCGAGCGCCAGATCCGACGGTGCTGTGATGGCGACGCTCAGCCCGAGTGCGGCGGAACCGGTCGGGGGGATCGTGAAGAAGTCGCCGCCGGGCTGTCCCGACGATGTGACCCCCGCGCGGTGCTGGGTGTTCAGCGTTTCCGCCAGCCGCGTCGCCACCGCGTCGTAGGTGGAAGCGAGCTGCGCGAGCATCCCTCCATCCGCGGCCGGGGCGAGGACGGCGAGCGAACCGCCGAGCTCACCGCCGTCGATCGATGCCGGCAGACCGGGAGCGGACGCCCAGGAGACCGTGAAGCGCTGGCCGGCGTCGATGGTGGCCGGTCCGTCCAGGACGAGATGGCGCGCGTCGGAGCCTGCGACGAGGGCGTTGCCGCCGATGCGCACGGTCATCGTGCCGTCGGTCTCGAGAGTGGCGGCGGCACCCGACATGCGGGCGACGTTCTGCGCGAGCACACTGCGCTGGTCCATGAGCTCGTTCGCCGAGCGCCCCGAGGCCAGCGCGTCACGGATCTCGCCGTTGAGCACGGCGATCTGGTCCGCCGCCGCGTTCACCTGGGTGATCGTACGGTCGGCCGCGGCGCGGGCATCGTTCCACTGTCCGGCGACCGTCCGGTATCCACCCGCGATCTGCGAGGCGAGTTCCTTCGCAGATTCCAGGATGCTGGATGCCGCGGCCCCCGAGTCGGGGGTGTTCGCGAGGTCCTGCCATCCCGACCAGAACTTCGACAGTCGGGCCGCGAGCCCGTTCTCGGTCGGTTCGGCGAGGGAGGCCTCGATCGTGGTGGCGGCGACGGCACGGGTGGACCAGAAGCCGGACGCGGCGAGGGAATCGCGGACGCGGGCATCGAGCAGGGCATCGCCGAGACGGGCCACGCCGTCGATCGACACACCGTGCCCCGGCTGTGCGCCGACGCTGAAGCGGCCGGTCTGAGCGATGGCGGCGATGGCCGAGGTCTGGACACGCTGACGCGTGTACCCCTCGGTCTTCTGGTTCGCGATGTTCTGTCCCACCACGTCCATGCCCCGTCGGGCCGCCGCGAGGCCGCTGGCGGCGGTGTTCAATCCACTGAAGGTCGACATGATCCCCTTCCGGTCACATCTCGGTGTCGATGATGCGCGCAGCGTCGTCGCGAGCGCGATCACCCGTCGTCGTGTACTCCCCGGTGTCGTGTCCCAATGCGGCGATCGTCTCCTGGGTCGCGCGGAGCACTCCGCTGAGCTGTTCCGCGTTGGCGTCGCGCATCTGCTCCACCTCGGCGGCGAGCTTGGTCAGCGCCCGCATATGGTCCGCGAAGACCTCCTGCCACGCACCTTCCGGCGCGTGTGCGATCAGTTCGCGAATCGTCGCGCCTTCGGGAGCCCCCCACTCCTCGGCGACGGTCGCGACCTCTACGGCGCGCGCGAGTCCCGCGCCACGAAGCCTGTCGAGTACCTGATCGATCTCACGCGCGGCAAACTGTATCCATTGGGATCGCCCGGCGGCGAGCAGCAGCTGCTGCTCGTCGAGCTTGAAGAGCAGCATCTCGAGCAGTTCACGCTCTCGCCACAGCTGTATCGATAGTTCGTTGGCTCCCATGATCCCCTTTTCCCCAGTGATCGCCACGCCTCATAACGCGGCCAAAGGTCACTATCGGCTGCCGCGCCCCTAAGGTTACTATGTGGAACGGCGATGGGTAGTTCTCCCCATGTACATATCTCGCTCCTTGTGATATATACATCTGCTCATCTCCTCGGATCTTCCGGAGTGCATCCAGAGAGGTGGATCATCCCCCATGCCTTCGCGCGCTGAGCGCAATCTCCTCATCGAGAGCAACCTCCCCCTGGTCGGATACCTCGCCGCCGAAACCCATTCCCGCGCCACCCACATCCCCCGTGACGAGCTGGCGGCCGTCGGCGCGCTCGCGCTCGTGACCGCGGCCGATGCATTCGATCCTGCCCTGGGCGTCCCCTTCGGCGCCTACGCGCGCCGTCGCATCCTCGGTGCCTTCGCCGACGAGATGCGCTCCATGGACTGGGCGTCGCGCGGCATCCGCAAGCGCATCAAAGAGACGGTCGCCGTCCGCGAGACGCTCACCGCCGGTCTCGGCCGGACCGCGACCCCGACCGAGGTCGCCACAGCCATGGGCGTCACGAAGGACGTCGTCGTCGAAGCACTCGGCGATGCCGCGCGGACTGTGACCACCCTGGACGATCCCGCGGCCCGTGACGTCGCCACCGAGATCCCCCTGCCCGAAGAATCCGCCCTCGTCGGCGAACGCCGCGACATTCTCGAGCAGGCCGTCGCCGCGCTCCCCGAACGTATGCGCCGGATCGTGCAGGCCGTGTACTTCGACGAGCGGCCCGTGAAGGAGATCGCCGAGGAACTGGGGGTGACCCACTCGGCGGTGTCGCAGCAGCGCTCGGAAGCCATCCGGCTCCTCCGCGACGCTCTGGATCGGTACTTCGCCGAGGGCTCGGCGCCGACGACGACCACGCGCGTGTCCGCCGGCGCCCGCGACGCCTATTTCTCGCGGATCGCCGATGCGAGCAGCCCGCGGATCGCGGACATCTTCCGCGAAGCCGCCCCCGCCTGACCCGCGCTTCTCATCGCCCGGCTAACGGGCACGCCACCTCCGCCGATAGGTGTGGGCGGGAGACCACGGATGGTCACCCGCACAACACCATTCACGGAGGAGAACCCTTATGGGTATGCAGATCAACACCAACGTGTCGGCGCTCAACGCCTACCGCAACCTGTCCAACACGCAGAACGACCTGTCGAAGTCGCTCGAGAAGCTGTCGAGCGGCCTGCGGATCAACCGCGCGGCGGACGACGCGGCGGGCCTGGCGATCTCCGAGGGTCTGCGTTCGCAGGTCAACGGCCTGAACGTCGCGGCACGCAACGCCCAGGACGGCATCTCGGTCATCCAGACCGCAGAAGGCGCCCTGACCGAAGTCCACTCGATCCTTCAGCGCGTTCGCGACCTGACCGCTCAGGGTGCGAACGACTCGAACAACGCGAAGTCGCGCGAAGCGATCCAGACCGAGATCGGCGCCCTGGGCGACGAGCTCACCCGGATCGCCGAGAGCACCAACTTCAACGGCATCAAGCTGCTCTCGGGCGGCACGACGCTGACGTTCCAGGTCGGTGCGGGCGCGGTCGCCGCCGAGGACCAGATCTCGGTCGCCCTGACCGACTTCGCCAGCCTCGGCGCCGACATCAAGGGATACGCGGCCACGATGACGGACGCTGCCACCTACGGTGCCGCGCTGGCCGACATCGACACCGAGATCCAGGCGGTCTCGACCGCACGTGCCGGTTACGGTGCGCTGCAGAACCGCTTCGAGTCGACCATCAACAGCCTCAACGTGTCGGCGGAGAACCTCGCCGCCGCCGAGAGCCGGATCCGCGACACCGACATGGCGTCCGAGATGGTCAAGTTCACGTCGGCGAACATCCTGTCGCAGGCGGGCACGGCCATGCTGGCCCAGGCGAACCAGTCCAACCAGGGCGTTCTCCAGCTCCTGCGCTGACCCACGCCGTAGTGTCCGGGCGGCGGTTCCGCCCGTCGCCCGGACACCGTCCGCTCCCGATCCGCAAAGGCGATCATGTCCCTCTCGCTCGACGGTCTCGTCTCCGGCCTGAAGACCACGGAGGTCATCAAGGCGCTGATGGACGTGCACGCCATCCCGCGCTCGCTGCTCAAGGCGAAGATGGACGACAAGAACGGCATCGTCTCCCAGCTGCAGACCCTGAACACCGCGATCCAGAACCTCGCGACCGCAGCGGAGAAAGCCGCGGTCCCCGATGGGCTCGCCCGCTTCACCACCACCTCCTCGTCGCCCTCGGTCACCGTCGCCACGCGCGCCGGCGCTGCTCCGCTCTCCGCCGACATCGTCGTCGATCAGGTCGCCACGAACCACACGATCGTCTCCGCCGCCACACGGGGCTGGCCGGTCGATCCCCCCGTGATCACGCTCGAGAACGCCACGGGCGAGCGCGTGCAGGTCACGGCCGACTCCGCGTCGATGCAGGACGTCGCCCAGGCGATCAACGAAGCGGGCGCGGGTATCGTCGCCGCCGCCGTCCCCGCCGGGCGTGACGCCGACGGGAACGTGATGCACCGCCTGCAGCTGCGCGCCGCGGACTCGGGAGAGGCCGGACAGTTCCGCGCCTATCGCGGTGACATCGCCGCCGTCGAGAGCGGCACGGCATCCGACCTCTCCACCGAAGCGGGAGCCGCCGTCATCGCCACGGGCGCCGACGCCCGCCTGCGCCTCTGGGCGGGAACGAGCGCCGAACAGGTGCTGACCTCGTCGAGCAACACGTTCACCGATCTGTTCGACGGCGTGGACGTGACGGTCACCGCACGCTCCGCCGATCCCGTCACGATCGGCGTCGCCGTCGACACCGAAGCACGGACGAAGGCGTCGGCGGACTTCATCGCCGCCGTCAAGGACATCCTGACCCGCATCGACAGCGGCTCGAAGACGACCGTCGCCGCGAAGCCGGGAGACAAGACCACCCTCGGCGTCTTCACGGGCGACAGCACCGTGCGCGGGTTGCGCAATGCGCTCGCCGATGCCGTGCAGCACCCCGTCGACGGGGTCTCCCCCTCATCCATCGGCATCTCGACCGACATGTACGGCGTCCTGAGCTTCGACGAGGAGAAGTTCGCCGAGGCACTCGCGAAGGATCCGGATGCCGTGGCCGGCCTCTTCTCCGATGTCGCCGCGCGCGTGCAGGACACCGCGAAGATCTACTCGGACAAGTACGACGGGCTCCTCACCTCCCGCATCACGGGACAGGAGAGCGAGGTCAAGGGTCTCGGCGAGCAGATGGAGCGCTGGGACGTGCGGCTCGCGCAGCGCAAGGCCTCCCTCGAGCGCACGTACGCACGACTCGAAGTCATGCTGTCGCAGCTCCAGTCGCAGTCGACGTACCTCTCGTCGCAGATCGCCGCCCTCCCGGGCTCGAGTTCGAACGGGGGGAAGTGAGCATGAACGCCGCCCTGCGCGCACAGCAGCGCTACCGCGAGGATGCCGTGCTGTCGGCGCCCCCGGAGCGCCTGGTGACCATGCTCTACGACCGGCTGCTGCTGGACATCGAGCGTGGCGAGACCGCTCAGCGTGCCGAGGACTGGGCCGAGGCGAACGCGCAGCTGCAGCACGCGCAGGCGATCGTCTCGGAGCTGTCCTCCTCACTGACCGACGACTGGAACGGCAGTGCCGGACTGCGTTCGGTCTACGTCTTCCTCTCGCAGACACTCATCGGGGCCAACATCGGCCGCGATCCCGAGCGCACCCGCGCCTGCCACGGCATCGTCGCCCCGCTGCGCGATGCCTGGCACGAGGCCGCCCGCACCGTGGCGGAGAGCCGGGCGTGAGCATGGACGAGTGGACCGCGCTGCTCGATCGGCTCGAGCACGACGCCGAACGGATCCTCGCCGCTGCCCCCGGCACCGCGGATGCGGCAGACCTGGCCCCCTGGACACCGCCCGCCGCTCCGCTTCCCCCCGCGCTCGCGGATCGCGCCAGACAGGTCGTCGAGCTGCAGCGCACGGCGATGGAACGAACCCGCACCGACCTCGACGGCCTCCGGCAGCACCTCGGCGCCGTGAGCCGCATCCCGGGCACCCGACGCCCCGAGGAGCCCGCCTACCTCGATGTGGACGGCTGAAACCGCTCCCTAACGCCGCGCACGAACCTGCCGATAGAGCAGGGAGAGCACGGATGGCTCGCATGACTCGGCCAGGGATCGGCCACACCAGCCACACACGGGGAGCCGGTTTGTGTTCGATTCTGTGACCATCACCGCACTGACGAGTGCGCTCGACGGCCTCGCGCTGCGTCAGCGGGCCATCGCGGACAACATCGCCAACATCAACACCCCGAACTATCACGCCAAGCGCGTGCAGTTCGAAGAGGCCCTCGCCCGCTCGGTCGATGCCGGCGACGGTCGGGTCGGCGCGACGGTCGGCACCTCGCTCGAACCGACCCGGCTGAACGGCAACAACGTCAACCTCGACACCGAGACCCTCTCCAGCGTCGACACGATGCTGCGCTACCAGTTCGCGACGCAGGCCGTGAACGGCTCGTTCTCTTCGATGCGCACGGCGATGAGGACCTCATGACCTTCGATGCGATCGGGATCGCGAGCACCGGACTGACCGTGCACCGCAAGTGGCTCGACGCCATCAGCGACAACATCGCGAACATCAACACGGCCACCTCGACCGACGGTGCAGCCTTCCGGGCACGGTACATCCTCGCCCAGCCGAGCGATCAGTCGCCCGGTGTGTACGTTGCGGGCACCGTGCAGGGCAGCGCCGTGGGACGGGTCGTCCATCAGCCCGACCACCCGCTCGCCGACGCGGACGGCTACGTCCGCTACCCGGACATCGACCTGGGTGATCAGATGAGCCAGCTCATCCTCGCCCAGCGCGGCTACCAGGCCAGCGCCGGCATCGTCGATCGTGCGCGCAACGCCTACGAAGCAGCCCTCCAGATCGGACGCAACTGATGGACCCGCTCGCCGGCATCGAGGGCATCTCCTCGGGTTTCACGCTCACGCCACCCGTCGCCCCCACGAAGGGCACCGACGACACCGCCTTCGCGAACAGCGTCACCGGGGCGATCGACGAGCTGCGATCGCTGCAGTCGGAGTCCGATGCCCTCAAGGTCGCCGCGGTCACCGGTGACCTCGACGACATCCACGCCGCGATGATCGCCTCCTCCCGCGCCTCGGTGACGCTCGAGCTGGTCGCCGCCGTGCGCAACAAGGGCGTCGACGCGTTCAATGAGATCATGCGGATGCAAGCCTGATGCCCCAGGCCGTCACCACCGTGTTCCAGCGGATCGGACGCGTGATCGCGGGCTTCTCGCTCGCGCAGCGCACGATCGCGATCATCGGCGTCGCCGTGCTCGCCCTCGGTATCGTCGCGCTCTCCAGCTGGCTCACCCGCCCCACGTACACCCCGCTCTTCTCCGGCATGAGCGCCTCCGACGCGAACGCCGTGGTCGAGCAGCTGCGGTCGTCGTCGGTGCCCTACGAGCTGGCGGACGGCGGCGCGACCGTGCTCGTCCCCGAGAAGGACGTCTACGACCAGCGGCTCGCCGCGGCGTCCGCCGGCCTTCCCGGCGCGAGCTCGGGCGGCTACTCGCTGCTCGACGACATGGGGGTGACGACCTCCGAGTTCCAGCAGTCCGTGACCTACAAGCGTGCGATCGAGGGCGAGCTCGCGGCCACGATCTCGTCGATCGAGGGAGTCACGGCGGCCTCGGTGCAGCTGGCCATCCCGGAGGAGAGCGTCTTCGTCTCGGAGACCGTCGACGCCACGGCCTCGGTGTTCGTGGAGACATCCGGCAACGCGACGCTGACCCCGAAGCAGGTCGAGGCCATCGTGCATCTCACCTCCGCGGCCGTCA
Organism: Microbacterium sp. PI-1; assembly: GCF_004337555.1. Taxonomy (NCBI): domain Bacteria; kingdom Bacillati; phylum Actinomycetota; class Actinomycetes; order Micrococcales; family Microbacteriaceae; genus Microbacterium; species Microbacterium sp. PI-1. Next base: position 124,422 of record NZ_SJYZ01000011.1, read on the forward strand.
GCGGGATGAAGCCCGAGAACGTCGCCGTGGTGGACCAGAGCGGACAGACGCTCTCGGCCGCGGGAGTCGGGACCACCGGCGGCGTGGACCAGCAGGCCAGCGACTACGAGGCTCGGGTCACGGCGAACGTCCAGCAGATGCTCGACACCGTGGTCGGGCCCGGCAACGCCAAGGTCACCGTGGTCGCCGAGATCGATCACTCCGTCAACGAGCGCGTCGAAGAGACCTACACCCCGGCCGAGGGCGCTCCGCCGCTCACCGAGCAGACCAGGACCGACAGGCAGGACGGATCGAGCTCGAACGCGGGAGTGCTCGGCCCCGACAACATCGCCGTGCCGTCCACGGACGGCGACGGCACCTCCGAGTCCACGGAGACCTCGAAGACCAACGCGGTCAACAAGAGCACGCAGAGCACCTCCACGCCCGCCGGCTCGCTGCTTCGCCAGTCGGTCTCCGTCGCGGTCGATGCGGGAGCAGGCGGTGACCTGAGCACCGCACAGCTGAGCGACCTCGTCGAGACCGCCGCCGGGATCGACACCGAGCGCGGCGACTCGATCGCGGTCGAACTCGTCTCGTTCAACCAGACCAGTTCCGAAGCAGCGCAGGCCGCGCTGCAGGCCGCCAAGGAGACGGAGGCCGCCGAGCGCCAGGCGGTCCTGCTGAACACGCTGATCATCGCCGCCGCGATCGCCCTGCCGCTGCTGCTCGCCGTCATCGCCGCTCTGGTGCGCATGCGCCGCCGCGCGAACTCGGCGACCGAATTCGACCAGCTCTTCGGCGACCGCCCGGCGCCGCTGTCCGCCATCGGCGCGGGCGCCACGACGGCTGCGATCGACCAGGCGGCCACGACCCCGCTCGCCTTCCTCGAGACGACCCCCGACCCCGAGCCCGAGCCTGATCCGGAACCCGCGCAGGTCAGCCTCGAGCGTCGTCGCGCCGAGATCGACTCCCTCACCCGGCAGGACCCGAAGCGCACGGCCGAGCTGCTGCGCACCCTCATCGACGACAGGCAGCACGTATGAGCGAGCTGACCGATCGGCAGACCGCGGCCGTCGTCCTGATGAACCTCGATCGTGCACAGGCGATCGAGGTCATGAAGCACCTCTCGGAGTCGGAGGCGGAGGCCGTCGCCGCCGAGATCATCGGCCTCCAGGACCTGGATGCCGCCACCACCGCGCAGGCACTGGGCCAGTTCCACCGCATCGCGAGCGGGCACCTCCCTCCCGCGCGCGGAGGTCGGGACATCGCCGCCGGGCTTCTCGAGGCCTCGTTCGGCGCAGAACGCGCGGCAGCCGTCCTCGGCAGGGTCGGTTCGACGGCGATGAACTCGTCGTTCGACTTCCTGGGCTCCGCCGACCCCGCCCAGCTGGCGACGCTGCTCGACGGAGAGCTCCCGCAGACCGTGGCTCTCGTGCTCGCGCACCTGCCCACCGAACGCGCCGCCGCCGTACTGGCTGCTCTCCCCGACCCGACCCGCACCGACGTCGCACACGCCATCGCCACCATGGGGACCGCGTCCCAGGAGGCGATCGCGATCGTGGCCGATGCGCTGAAGACCCGCACCGGGACCTTCGCGAGCCGCGATGCGCCCGAGACCCTCGGCGGCGTCGAGCCGTTGGTCGAGATCATCGCCCGCTCCGGAGCGACCGTCGAGAAGGCTCTGCTGGCGAGCATCGAAGATCGGGACAGCGCGCTCGCGGAGGACATCCGTTCACGCATGTTCACCTTCGCCGACATCGTCAAGCTCGACGATCGAGACACGCAGCGCGTGCTGCGCGGCATGGACATCCGCTCCCTCGCACTCGCTCTGAAGGGTGCCAATCAAGGGATCGCGGACCTCATCCGTCGCAACGTCTCCGAGCGCAACCGCGAGAACCTCGACGAGGAGGCGCGGACACTCGGCCCCGTGCGGATGTCGCAGGTCGAGGAGGCCCGGGCCGAGATCGTGCGCACCATCCGCGCGCTCGAAGCCGCCGGCGACATCACGGTGCAGCGCACCGACGAGGACGAATATGTCTACTGACGCCTTCTCTCCCGTGCTCTTCCCGCGTCTCGACCGACGCGAGGACGGCTCGGAGCATGCCCGGGCGCGGCTGCGCGGCTACGCCGACGGTCACGCGGAGGGATATCGCGCCGGGCTCGCGGAGGCCGCATCCGCCCAGCGCGTCGCAGATGCGGAACGCGCCGCCCGCGAGCAGGAATCCGCCCGCCGCGTCGAGGACGCCGTCTCCGCACTCCACGCAGCGGCGCGCTCCTTCGGCGAGCGGGAGCGGGAGCTGACCTCCGCCGCACAGGACCACGTGCTGCGCTGCGCGATCGAGCTCGCGGAGCTCATCCTGCTCGGCGAACTCTCGGATGCCGGTGCCTCCGCCGCCGCCGCGGCACGTCGTGCCCTCGAGGTCGGCGAGCCCGACGAGATCCGCGAAGTGCGCCTGCACCCCGACGACCTCCGCACGCTGGAAGGCACGGAAGGCACGATCGCCGGTCTCCTGCTGATCGCCGATGACACCCTCGACCGCGGAGACGCCGTCGCGATCCTGGACCACGGCCGCATCGATGCCCGGGTCGGGAGCGCGCTCGAGCGTGCTCGTCGCGCACTCGCCGAGGCCGGATCATGACGGCCTGGGAGGCGGTGCGCGAGGCCGTGCGGCCCGAACGCATCGGGGTCGTCTCGCAGGTGCGCGGACTGAGCGTGCAGGTGCGCGGCCTCGACGGCGCGGTCGGCGACGTGGTGACCCTCGACGGGGTGGACGCCGAGGTGGTCGCGGTCGGCGAGGGCGGGCTGCGGTGCATGCCGTTGGGCGCTGTCAGCGGGCTCACGGTGGGGGCACCGGTGCGCGGTCGCGGCGGACCCCTGCGCGTGCCGACCGGAACGCCCCTGCTCGGACGTGTCCTGGACGGGCTCGGCCGTCCCATCGACGGGAAGGGGCCGCTACAGGGCGCCACCGAGGTGAGCCTGGATCATGCTCCGCCGTCGATCATGGGCCGCGATCGGATCGACTCCCCGCTTCCGCTCGGGGTGCGGGCGCTCGACACCCTCGTCAGCGTCGGCCGAGGGCAGCGCGTCGGGCTCTTCGCGGGCTCCGGTGTGGGCAAGTCCTCGCTGCTGTCCATGATCGCGCGCGGCACCGACGCCGAGGTGACGGTGATCGCCCTGGTCGGTGAGCGCGGTCGCGAGGTGCGCGAGTTCATCGAGGACGATCTGGGCCCCGAAGGCCTCGCCCGCTCGGTGGTCGTCGTCTCCACCTCCGACCAACCGGCCATGGCGCGCATCCGTGCCGCCTACACGGCGACGAGGATCGCCGAAGCCTTCCGCGACGACGGCGCGCACGCGATCCTCATGATGGACTCCCTCACCCGCGTCGCGATGGCGCAACGTGAGATCGGTCTCTCCGCGGGCGAGCCCCCCGCCACCCGCGGGTATCCACCGTCGACCTTCTCGCTCCTCGCGGGCCTCCTCGAACGCGCGGGCACCGATCGCGGTGGTTCGATCACCGGCATCTACACCGTGCTCGTGGACGGCGACGACCACAACGAACCGATCGCGGACACCGTGCGATCGATCCTCGACGGTCACGTCGTACTGGATCGGGCGCTCGCGTTGTCCGGACACCATCCGGCGATCGACGTGCTCGGCTCGGTCTCCCGCGTGGCGGGCAAGATCACCGCCGCCGGACAACGGTCGGACGCGGCGACCCTGCGTGCCGTGCTCGCCGCGCGTCGACGGGCGAACGACCTGATCGACATCGGTGCCTACCAGGCGGGAGCGGACGCGCGCATCGACGCCGCGATCGCCCATGAGCGGGCGATCTCCGCCTTCCTCACCCAGTCCCTCGATGAGACGAGCGGGATCGACGAGTCCTGGCGTCGACTCGAGGAGCTCGTCTCGACGTTCGGAGCTGTCGCATGAGCCGGTCCTTCTCCTTGGCGGGTCTGCTGCGCGTGCGCGAGATCCAGGAGAGAGCGGCTGCGCAGCGGCTCTCCCGGGCGGTGATCGACGCACAGCACACCGAAGCCCGCGACCGGTCGCTGCGTGCGCACCTGGCGGGCAGCGGGAACGAGGCCGTCGACGTCCGCTCCCTCGCCGCCCTCGCCGCGGCGCGTGTGGCAGGCCGGACGCTGCTCGCCGATCTGACGACGCTCTCGGAGCTGCAGGAGCAGACGGTGTCACAGGCCCGCGCGGAGCATGCCGAGGCACGGAGAGCGATGCGCGGACTCGATCGCCTCGCCGAAGCGCATGCCGAGAAGACGCGGACCGCCGAGCTGCACGCCGAGCAGGCCGAGCTCGACGAGATCGGCGTACGGACCACGACGGAGGGGCAGTCATGACAGCTCTCGGCATCATCGACGTCCTCGATCCGCGTGCCGCGCGGCCCAGCGGCGGCACGGCGCCCGCCCGCACCGCGACGGCAGGCGCCGCCGCGTTCGCCGATGTGATCCACGATGCCTCACGCGCAGAGCGCGCGCAGGATCTTCCGGTGGACGCCGCAGCGGAGGGCGCCCCGGAGCACGAAGCCTCTCCGGAGAACACGCTCTCCGATCCTCCACCGACCGCGCCGCTCCACGGCGCTCTCGTCGTTCCCGAGACGGTCGGGCTGGTCCCGTCCGCTCCGCCCGCCCCCGCCGACGGACCGGAGGCGGCATCGGCCGTGGCCGACGGCACCCTGGCGGCGGCCACAGAGACTTCTGCGATCGCGAGTACGTCCGTTCCGCTCGATCAGAGCAGCCTGGAGCCCGCCGCCGCGGGAACGCTCGTCGCGGCGCAGGTCGTCGAGGCCGTGCGCGAATCGACCGCCCCGGCCGTCGCATCGTCGTCGCGGGTCTCGGCGGCGGCCGTCCCCCTCGGCGTACCGGCTCCAGCCGTCGTCGATGCCTCGGGAGACGCAGACACCACCGCGGGCGTCTCGGCTGCCGCTTCCCCGCGCACGGGGGTCGAGGGAGGCGCGTCTGCGTCCGTGGCGATGCCCCCGGTGCCGGCTTCCGCGCCCGCTACGAAACTCGTGTCGGGCGCAGACGCGAAGGCGGCTCCCCCTCTCTCTGCTGCGGAGGAGCCGATGCCAGATGCCCCGCGCGTGTCACCCTCACCCGCGCCTCCGGTATCGACCACCCCAGCGCCCGCATCCGCACCCTCGGCCGGTGAAGCGGTCGTGCC